>NZ_CDWRCK010000158.1:0-10190 GCF_977927595.1 Frankia sp. CcWB3 | reverse complement strand
CCCCCGCCGCCGCCGCCGATCCCGGCGAGGTGGCCGAGGTGGTGCGCGCGGTCGTGGCCGAGGTCCTGGGGGTCACACCGCAGGAGGTGGGGGACAAGTCGTTCGCCGACCTGGGCCTGGACTCGGTGTTCCGGATGGACGTCTCCCGGACGCTCAATGACGTCTACGACGTGGACCTGCGCGGCGCGGACCTGTACGAGTACGACGACGTGCCCGCGCTCAGCGCCCGGATCGCGACGACCTTCCGGACCGGGGCGGCGTCCGGGGCCGCACCGGCATCCGGGGATGGGGCTGGCCATCGGGTCGCGGCCGACTCTCCGGCCGCCGCCGCACCAGGCTCAGCGGAACCGGCGGCGGCGTCGCGGGCCGCTCCCGAGGAGGCCCTGGTCCGCTTCCTGGAGAGGACCCTCGACCGCCCCCTCGACCCCACCCGCACCTTCGAGGAGAACGGCTTCACGTCGTTCGACATGCTGCGGTCGATCAGCGCCCTGGAGCAGCACTTCGGCAGCCAGCGCAAGACGCTGCTGTTCGACCGGCCCACCGTCGCCGACCTGGCCGCACACCTGGCCGCCGACCACGGCTCCGACACGCTGCTGCGCGTCGCGCCCGCCGACGACCCACTCACCTCCGAACCACCGCCCACCTCCGAACCACCGGCCGGCGCCGCCGGCGGCGCGTTGCTGATCACGCGGGCAGAGGTTGCGCGGGACCCGGCGCTGCGGCGGCTGGTCGCCGAGCTGGACGCCGTGCACGGCAGGGAGACCGGTCTGGCGGGCCGGGACATCGCGCCGGTGCTGTTCCTGGGCCGGGACCGGGCCGGCTACTTCGCCTGCTCCCGCCGAGGTCGGGACCTGCTGGTGTGGAGCTACGTCGGCGCCGGTGACCGGTTCGCCGCGCTGGCCGACGAGTACGCCCGGTTCCTGCGGGCTCGCGGGCGGCGCCCGAACCTGCTGTCCCTGCTGCGGCTGGACGAGCTCGACGGACAACCGTGCACCGCGACGCCGTTCGGCGCGTTGCAGAGGTTGGAGAGCATCGACTCGTTCTCGCTGGAGGGCGGGCGCCGCTCGAAACTGCGCTACCTCGTCCGCCGCTTCGAGCGGGGGGCCCGCGAGTGCCGGGTCGAGGAGTACACCAGCGGCGCGGACGCGCGGACGGACGCGGCCCTGGCCGGGCTGCTCGACCGGTGGGCCACGAGCAAGCGGATGGTCAACCCGTACGTCGGGCGGGTGCGCGACGAGCTGGTCCGCGGCGCACTGCCCGAAGGCCACCGGGTGTTCCTCACCTATGTGGACGGCAACCTGATCAACGCCGTGGTGGTGGCGAAGATCCCGTTCGAGGACGGCTACCTGCTGGATGTGGAGTTCTATCCGGACGACATGCCGCTGGGTGGCCTGGAGTTCGCGATCGTGCGCGTCATCGGGCTGCTGGCCCGGGAAGGCAGCCGGGTGTTCAGCTTCGGGGCGAGCTTCGGCGTGCGGGTGGCGGAGTCGCCGAACGCGTCGCCGGAGGTGGAGAAGGCGCTCGACGAGCTGCGTTCGGTCGGCATCTTCGGCAGCGGCAACTACCAGTTCAAGAAGAAGTTCGGCACCGAGAACCTGCCGCTGTACCTGGTGCAGCCGACCGGCGGGGATGTCGCCCCGGTCGCCGACGTGATCCTGATGATCGCCGACCCGGAGGTCGCGCGGGCCTCCGAGCCGCGGGTGGGCGCGACGGCCGCGACGACGCCGCGCGCTCCGACCTTCGCGGGGGTGGCACCAGCGACAGCACCGGTCACCGTGCCCGCCGAGCCGGTCGTCGCCCCGACGAACGCGGCCCCACCGGATCGGAGCGCCGTCCGGCGGAACCGTTCGACCGTGCTGCTCGCGCACGGTCACAATCCCGTACGCATCCCGCACCATCTTGTCGAGATCGACCTGATCACCGACTCGTGGGCCGAGCGCACGGACCCGTGGATGCCGCCCCGCCTGCGTGAGCTCGCCGACCGGGCCACCGCCCGCACCCACGACGACGCAGGTGACGACGCAGGTGTCGCCCCGTGGTCTCCGCTGCCGCACCAGGTGCTCACCGCCAGCGGCCGCGCCGCCGAATCGTCGCTGTGCCGGGCCTGGCCGGGGCGGCGCGGGACCGTCCTGCACAACTCGCTGTTCCCGACCTGGCTGTTCAACCTGGTCGATCTCGGCTTCACCCCGGCCCCGCCGCTGCCGACGTGCCCAGGCGACGGTCCGTTCGCGGGCGACGTCGACCTGGCCGTCCTCGGCGACGAACTGCGCCGCCGCGACGACGTGTCGTTCGTCGTCCTGGAGCCCGCGTGCAACGCGACCGGCGGTCTGCCGATGTCGCTGGCGAACCTGCGTGGCGCGGTCGAGCTGGCCCGCGACAACGGGGTGCCGACCGTGCTGGACGCCACACGGCTGCTGGACAACGCGGTGCTGATCTCGGCGCACGAACCCGGGCAGCGGGGTCGCGACCCGCTGGACATCGCGGTGGACGCGCTCCGGCTGGCGCAGGCCGCGACGCTGAGCCTGTCCAAGGACTTCGGTGTCGACCTCGGCGGTCTTGTCGTGACCTCGGACGACACGTTGGCCGAGCAGGTGGTGCTCCGCGGACGCGGGCCGAACCTGTCGGCGCGGACCATGCTGGCGGCCGCGCTCGCCGACCCCGGTCCGATGGCGGATCTGGTGCGCGAGCGGGTCGGGCTGGTGGCGCGGCTGCGCGGCCGGCTCACCGCGGGCGGAGTGCCCCTGGTCGAGGGGACGTCGGCGCACTGCGTGCTGCTCGACGTGAGCCGGGTGGCCTGGTTCGCCGGGTTCGGCAACCCCGTGCAGGCCTGCCTGGCCTGGCTCTACGAGGGCACGGGGGTACGCGGCGGGCCGCACCTGTCCGGTGACGGCACGATCATTCGCCTGGCGGTGCCCCTGGGCGCGGACGCCGCGTTCGTCGACGAGGCCGCCGAACGGCTGGTAGCCCTGTTCGCCGACCCCGGCCACGTCGTCGACCTGGTGGAGGCCGGCGGCGGGTCGCACTTCGGGGTCGCCGAGGCGGCCCAGGCGCGCTACCACCCGGTGTCCGGGGTGCCGCGGGACGTGCGGGAGGCGCTCGACGAGGGCTACCGGCCGCTGTCGGCGAATCTGGCCGTGATGCGCGCGGCCGCGCCGGGCACCCGTCAGGACGTGTTCGGCCTGCCCGACGGCGACGTGGAGGTGCTGAGCCGCGGCACCGGTCCGGTGGTGCTGATGATGCCGCCGTTCAACATCGGTGCCGGCGTGTTCGCGGGCCAGTTCGCCGCGCTGTCCGACCGCTTCCGCCTGGTCGTCGTGCACCACCCCGGGGTGGGCGCGACCACCGCCGCCGGTGACATCTCGCTCGCCGGGATCGCCGACCTGTACCGGGCGGCGCTGGACCGGCTGGGCGTGCCGGGGCCGGTGCACGTGGTGGGCTCGTCGTTCGGAGGGCTGCTGGCGCAGAGCTTCGTGCTGGCCCACCCCGACCGGGCGCGGTCGCTCACACTGCTGTGCAGCTCCTACCGGTACGCCAACCGCGTCGGGGAGATCAACCGGCTGGAACGGATCGTCGCCGAGGACGTCGACCGTCTGGTGGCGGCCGGCGTCCAGGGCGCGGCGGAGCGGCGCGCCGAGTACCTGGAACACCTGCTGCGCTGCGAGAGCATGGCGCCACACATCGGCCTGCGGTATCTGGACGTGTTCGCCGAGCAGCCGGACCTGCTGCGACGCCTGCCGGACATCCCGGTGCCGACGCTGGTGGTGCACGGGCGGCTCGACGGCATCGTGCCGCTCAAGACCGCGCACCTGATGCACGGGGCGATACCCGACGCCCGCTACCACGAGCTGCCCGACGCCGGGCACTTCCCGAGCGTCACACATCCGCGCGAGGTGTCCGACGTGCTGGCGGCCTTCGTGTCCGAGGTCGAGCTGGGGGAGGGCACATGACGGAGGTCGGCATCGAGGCGCTGGACGTCTACGGCGGCAGCCTCGCGGTGGAGGTACGGGCCGTGTTCGACGGGCGTGGTCTGGACCATCGGCGGTTCGGCAACCTGGAGATGCACCGCCGGTCGGTCGCACTGCCCTTCGAGGACCCGGTGACCAACGCGGTCAACGCCGCGGCGCCGCTGCTCGCGCGGGTGCCCGAGGCGGACCTGCGGGCCATCGAGCTGCTGGTGGTGACCAGCGAGTCGGGCGTGGACTACAGCAAGTCGATCTCGTCGTACGTGCACGACCGGTTGGGGCTGGGCAACCGCTGCCGGGTCGTGGAGATGAAACAGGCGTGCTACTCGGCCACCGCCGCGCTCCAGCTGTGCCTGGGCTACCTGGCGTCCGGGCCGCCGGGCGCCAAGGCGCTGTTGATCTCCACCGACGTGTCGCTGGCCGACGAGCGAGCCCGGTACGCCGAGCCGGTCACCGGCACCGGCGCGGTGGCCCTGCTGCTGGGTGACCGGCCGCGGGTGTTCACCCCGGACCCGGGCGCCTACGGACTGCACAGCTTCGAGACGCTGGACTCGGCACGCCCCGCGCCCGACCTCGACATCGCTGATGCCGACCGCTCCCTGGTCGCCTACCTCGAATGCCTGTACCACAGCTTCGCCGACTACCGGTCCGTGGTCGAGGGCGCGGACTTCGCCACCACCTTCGACCACCTGGTGATGCACACGCCGTTCGCGGGCCTGGTGCGCGCCGGGCACCGCCGGATGATGCGCCGGCTGCACCGGGCCGGCGCCGCGGAGATCGACCGCGACTTCGCCCGCCGGGTCGCGCCGTCGCTGGTCTATCCGGGCGAGGTCGGCAACGTGTTCGCCGGGTCGGTGTACCTGGCGCTCGCGAGCCTGGTCGACCAGGTCGAGCACACCGTGCCCGCGCGGGTCGGCGTGTTCTCCTACGGCTCCGGCTGTGCGTCGGAGTTCTACAGCGGCGTCGTCGGCCCCGAGTCGGTGGCCGCCGTACGGGAGGCGGCCACCGCCCGGCGCCTGGCCGACCGCGCCCCGGTCGACTTCACGGAGTACCGGCGGTTGCAGGCCGAGGCCGCCGGGTGCCTGCGGCCGGTAGCCGACCGGGACGTCGACATCGACGCCTGGGCCGGGCTGCTCGACCGGGTGGTGAACCGGCCGAAGCTGTTGGCGCTGACCGGGGTGCGCGGCTACCACCGACAGTACGAGTGGATCTGAGGAGTCGCTGTGACCGAACTGGACGGCGACGAGGACCGCCGCGTCTTCGAAGCCCTGCGACGCATCGCACTGGAGGTCGTGCCCGAGTTGCCGGAAAGCGGCTTCACCTGGGACCGCACGCTGTCCGAGCTCGGTTGCAACAGCATCGACCGGGCCGAGATCGTCACCCTGACGATGGAGGAGCTGGGGATCACGGTGCCCGTGCACGAGTTCCACCAGGGCCATGACATCGGCGCCCTGGTACGGGTGATGCGGACCTACTCGTGAGCGTTGTGGTCACCGGGCTCGGCCAGGTCGGCGCGCTCGCGCCGGACGTCGGCGCGTTCGATGACGCGCTGCGGGACGGCCGGGTGGCGCTGGCGGCGTGTCCGGCGCCCGCGCCGCCGGACATCGGCCCCGCGTTCGCCGCCCGCCTCGACGGGTTCGACCTCGACCGCGTGTTGGCGGCGATGAAGGACGTGCCGGACGCCCTGCGCCGCCTGGCCGTGCGCACCGCGGGCCGCGCGCCGCTGCCCGTGCGGGCCGCGACCGCCACCGCCGTGCAGGCGTGGGTCGGCGCCGGTCTGGCCGAGACGGGGCCGCCCGCCGAGCGGGTCGGTGTCGTGGTGGCGGGAAGCAACCTGACCGAAAGCTACAGCGAGGCGGCGCATACCGGCCGGGTGCCCGCCCGGTATGCCCTGCGGCACTACGACACCGATCACGTGGGCACGCTGAGCCGCGTCCTCGGCCTGCGCGGTGAGGGCTGCGCCGCGGGCGGCGCGTCGGCCAGCGGCAACGTGGGCCTGATCACCGCTGCCCGGATGCTGGCCGACGGGTCGCTCGACGCGTGCCTGGTGGTCGGCGCGCTCACCGAGCTGTCCTCGGCCCAGCAGCAGGGCTTCCTGCTGATCGGCGCGATGGCGTCGGCCAGCCCGGAGCAGGGCGAGCGGCCCGCCGCGCCGTTCGACCGCCGCCATCGCGAGTTCCACGCGGGTCAGGCGGCGGCCTGTGTGATGCTCGAGACCGCGACGTCGGCCGCCGCGCGCGGCGCGGCGGCCGTGGTGCGGCTGGCCGGGCACGCGGCCGTGCTCGACGGCAACCACCTCGCCGACCCGTCGGCCGAGGGCGAGGCGCGGGCCATACGCCTCGCGCTGGACCGAGCCGGGATCGCGCCGTCCGGGGTGGACTACGTCAGCACGCACGGAACCGGGGCTCCCACCGGTGATCGCGTGGAGGCCGCCGCGCTGCGCGCGGTTTTCGGCGACGGACCGTGGCCGCGGGTCAACGCGACCAAGGGGCTGACAGGCCATTGCCTGTCCTCGGCCGGGGTGGTGGAGGCGGTGGCGACGGCGCTCCAGGTGCGGGGGGGGCTATGTGCACCCCAACCCGAACCTGGTCGATGTCGTGGACCCGGTGTGCCGGTTCACGGGCGCGCGGGCGGAGCCGGCCGCGCTCGGGTTCGCCCTGTCCAACGGCTTCGCGTTCGGTGGTCTGAACACCGCGGTCGTGTTCGCCCACCCCGACGCGTGACTGCTCAGTTCTGGGCAGAGCGCCAGGCCCGAACTGCCTAGCGTGAGCGCCCGCGAGACGGAGGTGGCGATGAGCACGGCCGAATCGGACACGACCCGGAAGCTGGTGCCCTTCCCTCAGGAGAAGGCACCAGGATGCCCGTTCGACCTTCCCCCCGGCTATCGGGCGTTGCAGGAACGGGAACCCGTGTTCCGCGCCCTGCTGCCCAGCGGGCAGGAGGCGTGGGTGGTGACGAGGCATCGCGACGTGCGTGCCGTGCTGGAGGACCCCAGGTTCAGCGCGGACAGCGGGCGCCCGAACTTCCCCAGCATGTTCCGGCAGGCCGCGCCGCAGGTGCTGCGGGGCACCTTCGTTCGCGCGGACGGTGCGGAGCACCTGAGGTACCGGCGGATGCTGGGAGTGGAGTTCACCGCGCGCAAGGCCGAGCTGTCCCGAGCCCGGATCACCGAGATCGCCGACGCCCGGATCGACGCGATGCTCGCCGCCGGGCCGCCCGTGGACCTGATGGCGATGCTCGCCTACCCGGTGCCGTCGACCGTGGTCAGCGAGCTGCTGGGGGTGCCGCGCGCGGACCACGAGTTGTTCGAGGCCAGCACCCGGATCCTGGTCAACGGCCGCAGCTCGGTCGAGGAGATGACGCGCGCCAAGGACGACATCCTCGCGCATCTCAACGGGCTGGTGGCGGCGAAGGAGCGGGAGCCCGGCGATGACATGGTCAGCCGCCTGCTGGTCAGGCACGTCGCCACCGGCGAACTGGACCGTGAGGAGGTTGCCGTGGTGGCGTGGCTGCTGCTCGCCGCGGGCCACCACATGACCGCCACCATGATCGGCACCGGCACCGCCCTGCTGCTGCGCCACCCCGACCAGCTCGCCGTGCTGAGCGACGACCCGGCGACCGTGGTGAACGCGGTGGAGGAGCTGTTGCGTCACCAGACCGCGATGCAGATCGGCATGAGCCGGGTGGCGCTGGAGGACGTCGAGCTGGGCGGCGTTCGCATCCGGGCGGGCGACGGCGTGGTGTGCCAGCTTGCCTCGGCCAACCGTGACCCGGAGGTCTACCCGGACCCGGATCGGTTGGACGTGCGGCGTTCGGCGCGTGGGCACGTCGCGTTCGGGTTCGGGCCGCACCAGTGCCTCGGCCAGACCCTGGCCCGGGTGGAGCTCCAGGTGGTGCTGGGCCGACTGTTCGAGCGCGTGCCCGGCCTGCGCCTGGCCGTCGCACCGGAGGAGGTGCCGTTCTGGCACCACGTGTTCGGCATCCACGGTGTGCGCGAGCTGCCCGTCGCGTGGTGAGGGGGACCGGTGGCGGCGCACGACGAGATGGTCGACGACCAGATGCTGGACGCGCTCGGGCTGGAGGTGCTCAGCGCCCGGCGCAGTGAGAAGTGGCAGCGGTACTCGGCCGAGGTGCTGCCGTCGTTCCTCGCGGAGATGGACCTGCCGCTCGCCGAGCCGGTGCTCGAGGCGATCCGCAACGCGCTCGACCGCGGCGACCTGGGCTACGCCTACACCTTCACCACCAGCTCGCAGCTGCAGTCGGTGTTCGCGAACTGGCTGCGCTGCCGGTTCGGCTGGTCGGTGGATCCGGCGATGGTGATCCCGTTCCCGGACACCATGCGGGTGGTCGAGGTCGCGCTGGAGCAGTTCACCGAGCGGGGGGACGCGGTGGTGGTGGACGTCCCCGCCTACCCGCCGTTCTTCGAGGCTGTCACCGCCGCCGGGCGCGTGCTGGTGCCCAACGGCATGAAGCTGCGGGACGACGGCTGGCGGCTGAACCTGCCCGGCCTGGCCAAGGCGTTCGCCGACGGGGCCAGCACCTAGCCTCATGTGCAATCCGCACAACCCGACCGGCAGGGTGTTCACCGAGTCCGAGCTGCGCGCCGTGCTGAGGCTGGCGGAGCGGCACCTGGCGGTGGTGATCTCCGACGAGGTGCACGCGCCCCTGGTGTACGCCGGGCGTGAGCACGTCCCGATCGCCTCACTGCCCGGGGCCGCGGCCACCTCGTCGGTCACCGCGATGTCGGCGAGCAAGGGCTGGAACATCTCCGGCCTGCAGTGCGCGCTCGCCGTACCCGGCAGCCCCGCCGACCACGAGCGCCTGATGGGTATGCGGCCCCGCGACCGCGACGGCGTGGGCATCCTGGGCGTCGAGGGCAGCGTCGCCGCGTTCGCCGGCGGCGACCTGTGGCTGCGGCGGACGATGCGCTACCTGGAGGGGAACCAGCGGATACTCGCTGACCTGCTGGGCTGTTTCGGCTCCGACGTCACCCACCACGCCTCGGACGGCACCTACCTGGCGTGGCTGGACTGCCGCCGCATGGCCGACCGTCTGGGCATCGCCGACCTCGGCCAGTTCTTCCTCGACGTGGGCAAGGCCGCGGTCAGCGATGGCAGGCTGTACGGGGCCGAGGGCTTCGTCCGGCTCAACGTCGCCACGCCGTGCCCGGTGCTCGAGGAGCTGGTGCGGCGGATGGAGAAGGCGGTGCGCCAGGTGGAGCAGCCGGCCGGCACCGACGACCGGCACTCGCTGCCGAAGGTGCCCGCCACCGGCGTGCTGCCCTGGTGGTGAGGTCGGCGGCCACGTGCGCTGGGGGCCAGGTACGCCGTTCGTCACTCGCGTTGGTCACCCGCGTCGGGTCAGAGGAGGCACGGTGCGGCCGTTGGCCGAGTCCTGCAGTAGCTGCTCGAACCGCTTGGCCCGGGTCTGGTCCTTCTTGGCGCTGGTCACCCACCAGATGGCGGCCTTGCGGTAAGAGGCTGGCTGGCTCTGGAAGAAGGTCCACGCCGCGTCGTCGGCCTTCAGCCGCTGCTCCTGGTCGGGCTCGAAGGCGACAGAGTCCCCGTTCTGCTCGTAGGAATACGACCCGGCCTTCGCCTCGGACCGATCCTGGAGCGCCTTTTCCCCGGCGGGCCGCATCCGCCCCTCGGCACGCAGCTCCGCCACACGCCTGCGGTTCACGTCGCTCCACACGCTGCCGGGCTTGCGCCGCGTGAACCGGATGACGTAGTGCTGCTCGTCCACCCGCTGGCGCCTGCCGTCGATCCACCCCACGCACAACGCCTCGTCGACCGCCTGGGCCCACGTGATGCCGGTTCTGCCTGCTCCCTTCTTGTAGAAGCCGACCCACACCTCACCTGCCGTCTCGTGATTGGCCTCCAGCCAGCTGCGCCATTCGTCGGGATCCGCGAAGTACGTGGCCTTGGGTTCCGGGCTACTGGACAAGACCCCTCCCGGGAGATCGCTATTGTGGCCGATGCTACCCGGCTTATGACGTTGTGACGTGCGTCTCTTAGGAGTCGAAATGAAATAACTTGCGCGTTTCGAACCCTCCACAGGCCTGTGACCTGCGATGATGCTCTCGATCACGTATTTGTTACTTCATTACGTCCCCATAGCGCATCCACCTAGGGCCTGTTTGGGAAGTTCATCGGGGCAGCCATTTGTTGATCGCGGCGATGGTGGCTGTTGCTTCGTAGCGGACGGCCAGCTGGTTGTAGCGGGTCG
>NZ_CDWRCK010000157.1:2520-10854 GCF_977927595.1 Frankia sp. CcWB3 | reverse complement strand
GCTGCGGGCGGTGCGCGACGAGGCCCCCCGGACAATCGACGACGCCTTCGCCGCCTTCGACTTCCGCCGGGCAGCCGAGGTCATCACGAGGATCGGCGACGAGGGTAACCGCTACGTGGAGGCCGCCCGGCCCTGGGAGCTCGCGAAGGCGGAGCGCAAGGAGGGAGCGTCGCGCGACGCCCTCGACGCAGTCCTCGCCGAACTGGTCGCCACGTGCCGGGAACTGGCGGAGCACCTCGCGCCCTTCCTGCCCGATTCGGCACCGCGCATCGCCGCGCAGTGCGGCGACGGCGGGCCGCGGACCGCCGATCCCAGCCCGGTGTTCCCGCGCCTGGAGGCCCCGCCGGCCGAACCGGCCACGACCTGACCGACGCCGCGGAACCGATCCGGCCGGGCCCGCTCAGGCCGGACGCAGTGCGGTGAAACGCCGCAGCCGCAGACTGTTCGTGACGACAAAGACGGAGCTGAACGCCATCGCCGCCCCCGCGATCATTGGGTTGAGCAGACCGGTCGCGGCAAGCGGCAGCCCGGCCACGTTGTAGGCGAACGCCCAGAACAGATTGCCCTTGATCGTGCGCAGGGTGGCGCGCGACAGTCGGATGGCATCCGCCACCAGGCAGGGATCCGCGTTGACGAGCGTCAGATCCGACGCCTCGATCGCCGCGTCAGTGCCGCCGCCCATCGCCAGGCCCAGATCGGCCTGGGCGAGCGCGGCGGCGTCGTTCACCCCGTCGCCCACCATGGCCACGACCCGGCCCTGCGCCTGCAAGCGACGGACCGCCGCGACCTTCTCCTCGGGCAGGACCTCGGCGATGACGTCCTCGGCCGCGATGCCGACCTCGGCGGCGACGGACCGGGCGACCGCCTCGGCGTCCCCGGTCAGCAGGACCGGGTGCAGCCCGAGCCGACGCAGATCGGCGACGGCCGCGGCCGCGGTGGGCTTCACCGTGTCGGCGACGCTGATCAGTCCGCGGGGACGGCCGTCCCAGCCGACCACGACGGCGGTGTGCCCGGCGGCCCGTTCCCGGTCCAGCTCGGCGGCGAGCGCGCCCGGGAGTTCCGCGAACACCCGGGGCCGCCCGACGAGCACCGCATGCCCCTCCACGGTGCCGCGCACGCCGAGGCCCGCGGTGTTCGCGAAGTCCGCGACCGGCGGCAGCACACCGGCGGCCACCGCGTGCTCCCCAGCCGCGTCAGCGATCGCCCGGGCGATGGGGTGCTCGCTCGCCTCCTCCACCGCCGCGGCGAGCCGGAGCACCTCGGCGGCGTCCTCGCCGGGAGCCGGCAGCACCGCGACAACCTGCATCCGCCCGCTGGTCACCGTGCCGGTTTTGTCGAGTAGGACGGTCTGGACCCGCCGCGTCGACTCCAGCACCTCCGGGCCGCGGATGAGGATGCCCACCTGCGCACCGCGTCCCGTCCCGACCAGCAGCGCCGTCGGCGTGGCCAGGCCCAGCGCGCAGGGGCAGGCGATGATCAACACGGCGACGGCCGCGGTGAAGGCGTCGGTCGCCGGCTGCCCGAGAGCCAGCCAGACCCCGAGGGTGACGAGCGCGATTCCGATCACCACCGGAACGAACACCGCCGAGACCCGGTCGGCGAGGCGCTGGACGCGGGCCTTGCCACTCTGGGCCTCCGTCACGAGCCGGGCGATGCGCGCCAGCTGCGTGTCGGCGCCGACCCGGGTGGCCCGGACCACAAGCCGCCCGCCGGCGTTCACCGTCGCCCCGACGACCGCGTCACCCGGGGCGACCTCGACGGGCACCGACTCGCCGGTGACCATGCTCGCGTCCACCGCCGACAGCCCGTCGAGCACGACGCCGTCGGTGGCGATCTTCTCGCCCGGGCGGACGACGAACTCGTCCCCGATCCGCAGCGCCTCGACCGGGATCCGCTCCTCGACCCGCCGCGGGCCAGTCCCCCGCGCACCGTCCGCCGGCCGGTCGCGCAGCACGGTGACGTCCTTTGCCCCGAGGTGGAGCAGCGCCCGCAGGGCCGCGCCGGAACGCCGGCGGGCACGTGACTCCAGGAATCGGCCGGTGAGCAGGAACACCGTCACCCCGGCGGCGACCTCCAGGTAGAGGGCTGTGCCCGCGCCGCCGTGGGCACTCCCGCCGGTGCCGTGGCCACTCCCCGAGTGGCCGATCTCGCCGGCCGAGGCTTCCGGGCCCGGGAAGCCGCCGGTGAACGAGAACGAGTGCCGCATCCCCGGTTCGCCCGCTCCGCCCAGGAACAGGGCGTACAGCGACCAGACGAAGGCGGCCAGCGTTCCGAGGGAGACCAGGGTGTCCATCGTCGCGACCCCATGCCGGGCGCCCCGGCCCGCGGCCCGGTGGAACGGCCAGCCTCCCCAGAGCACGACCAGCGTCGCCAAGGCCAGCGAGACCCACTGCCAGTAGTCGAACTGCCAGGCGGGCACCATGGCCAGTGCGATCACCGGCACGGCGAGCGTCGCCGAGCCAGCCAGCCGGACGCGTAGCGCCCGCAGCGCCGCGCCGGGCGCGTCGTCCTGCGTGCCGCCGCCGTCCTCGGCCTCCGCCGCACCAGTCGCATACTCGGCCGCGGTGTCAGTGCCGGCCGCGGTGCCGGCCGCGGTGTCAGTGCCGGCCGCACCCGGCCCACCCCGGACCGGGGTCGCGGAGTATCCCGCGGCCTGTACCGTGCGGATCAGATCATCGAGACAGACCGCGGGGGCTTCGGTATCCGCGAGGGTGACGGTGGCCTTCTCGGTGGCGTAGTTCACCGAAGCGGTGACGCCGTCCATCCTGTTGAGTTTGCGTTCCACCCGCGCGGCGCACGACGAGCAGGTCATCCCGCCGATCGCGAGCTCGATCCGCGCGGGGTGACCCGTTCTGACGTCGAGAGTGGTCATCAGATCTCCCCTTACAGCGGGCTGGAAGGTACTGCCGGTCGCGGACCGTGGGACCGGACACACCCGCCGGCCACCGGCACCGTTGGCACCACCGAAGCGATACGCCCGCCCGACAAGCTCGTATCCAGCCTCCGCAACGGCCTCCCGGACGGCGCCGTCCTCGACGACGCCGTCGCTGACGAGAGTGACCCGGCCCTCGGCCAGATCCACGGCGACGTCCGACACGGTCGGCAGCCGCGCGAGCTCCTCGGTCACGGATCGGACGCAGTGCTGGCAGGTCATCCCGGCCACCGTGTAGGCGGTCGTGTAGGCGGTCGTCATGGCCGTTCTCGTCTCCTCGTGTAAGCCGCCCCGGTCCCGATGGATCTGCCCATCCCACCGGCCACCGGCGCCCGTCCGACCCTCCGAACATACCCTCCCCCCGTATAGTGTACCGGTACCCGGTGGGGGTACCTTCCGAACCCATGGTCGATCATCACGGGAGAGATCCCGCCCACGCCGACACAGGAAGGCCGCGACGCGCAGCCCCCACTCTGAGTAACCTAACGGACGCTTTCCACGAACGCCGGACTCCCGGCACCACCGTGGCGAACCGTCCACGTTGAGGAACCGCCGCCGCGAGGGACGGTCAGCGGGAGGCGGCCAGGCGGCGGGCGACCTCGGTGGCCCAGTAGGTCAAGATGATGTCCGCCCCGGCCCGGGAGATCGCGGTCAGCGTCTCGTCGATCGCCCGGTCCCGGTCAATCCACCCGGCCGCCGCGGCAGCCTCCACCATCGCGTACTCGCCCGACACCTGGTAGGCCGCCACCGGTACGTCCACTGTGTCGGCCACCGCCCGCAGCACGTCCAGGTAGGCCAGCGCCGGTTTCACCATCACCGCGTCCGCGCCCTCGGCAAGGTCGAGCGCGACCTCGCGCCGGGCCTCCTCGGCCGAGCGGACCGGATCCTGCTGGTAACCGGTCCGGTCCCCGAACTGCGGGGCGCACTCGGCAGCCTCGCGAAACGGCCCGTAGAACGCCGAGGCATACTTCACCGAGTAGGCGAGGATCGGCAGGTCGATGAAGCCCTCCGCGTCCAGCGCGGCCCGGATCGCGCCGACCTGGCCGTCCATCATCCCGCTCGGCGCGACGACCTCGGCACCCGCACGGGCCTGCGCCACGGCGATCGCGCCGTAGCGCGCCAGGGTGGCGTCGTTGTCGACCTCCCCGGAGCTGGTGAGCAGACCGCAGTGCCCGTGGTCGGTGTACTCGTCCAGGCACAGGTCCGTCATCAGGACGACGTCGCCACCGACCTCGGCGACGAGATCGGCGAGCGCGAGCTGGACGATGCCGTCCGGGTCGTCGGCGGCCGAGCCGCGGGCATCCTTCTCCGCGGGCACACCGAACAGGATGAGCCCGCCCACGCCGGCCTCGACGGCCTCGACGGCCGCCTCCCGCAGCGAGGAGCGGGTGTGCTGGACGACACCGGGCATCGAGGCCAGCGGAACGGGATCGGCCACGCCCTCCTTGACGAACATCGGCAGCACCAGGTCGGACGGGTGCAACCGCACGTTCGAGACCAGCCGGCGCAGCGCGGGCGAGCGGCGCAGCCGGCGGGGACGTGCCGTCGGGTATCCGGCTGCGGCCCCGTTCCCCCGGGCCGGCACCCTCACCGCCGCGAGCCTCGCCGTGGCTTCGGCAACCGCGCGGCGAGCGGCCCGATCTTCCCGAGCTCTTCCCGGTGTTCGGCAGCGAACTCCGCCAGCGCCCCGACAAGGGCGGGGATGGACGCCTCCGGAGCCTGCACGTCGACGCGCAGCCCGAGCTCCTGGGCAGTGGCGGCCGTCGCCGGACCGATCACGGCGATCACCGTCGTCTCGTGGGGCTTGCCGGCGATGCCGACCAGGTTGCGCACGGTCGAGGACGAGGTGAAGACGACCGCGTCGACCCGGCCGCCCTTCAGCGCCTCCCGGATGGAGGCGGGCGGCGGAGCCGCACGCACGGTGCGGTAGGCCGTCACGTCATCGACCTGCCAGCCGCGTTCCTTCAGGCCGGCGACCAGGGTCTCGGTGGCGATGTCGGCGCGCGGCAGCAGCACCCGGTCGAGCAGGTCGAGGGTGTCGTCGAAGTCCGGCCAGTCCGCCAGCAGCCCCTCGCTGGACTGCTGCCCGGACGGGACGAGATCGGGCCGGATACCGAAGGTGCGCAGCGCGTCGGCCGTCGCCTCGCCGATCGCCGCAACCTTGACCCCCGCGAACGCGCGGGCGTCGAGGCTGCGTTCCTCGACCTTCTCCTGCACCGCCTTGACCGCGTTGACCGAGGTGAAGGCCACCCACTGGTAGCGCCCGGAGACCAGACCGGTGATCGCGCGCTCCATCGGGGCGGCGGTCCGCGGGGGCTCGACAGCGATCGTCGGCACCTCCAGCGGGCTTGCGCCGTGCGAACGCAGCAGGTCGGACAGGATCGCCGCCTGTTCCTTGGTCCGCGGGACCAGCACCGTCCAGCCGAACAGCGCCCGGGTCTCCCACCAGGACAACTTGCTGCGGGTCGCGACCACCGAGCCGATGGACAGCACGACCTGGGTGATCGGGGTGGGGGCCGCGGTCAACAGCGGTGCCGTGTCCGCCTCGACCCGATCGAGCGTCGAGGTGACGGTGCGCTGGTCGGTGGTGGTGCCGTCCACGGTCACCGCGATCGGGGTGTCACCGGGCCGCCCGTGCTCGACGAGCGCCGCCGCGACCTTGCCGACCTCCGTCGGCGCCGCCGTGACCACGAGGGTGCCCGGGGTCTGGGCGAGGGCACCCCAGTCCAGGTCGCCGGGGGGGGAGATGGGCGCACCGAACCCGCCGAAGCCGCCCGGGGCACCGAGGCCCAGCGGCGAGCCGAACCCGCCGGTTCCCAGGCCACCGCCGAGCCCGCCCCCGAGACCGGCGATCGGCCGCCCGCCCAGCCGCGAGGCCCCGAACGGAGGACCGGTGAGCGGACCCACCGGCTCGCTCCCGCCGAACGGCGAGGACGCCGGCACGGTGCCCGACGACGAGAAGACCCCGGAGGTGCTGGCGAAGGTGACCGGCGCGCCCGGGGCGACCCCGGCGTAGGTCGCGACCGCGGCGCCAGTGAGGATGCCGGGCACCACCCGATAGGGGATCTTGGCCTTCGCGAGCGCCTGGGCGTCCGCGGCGCCGATGCGAGTCAGCCACGGATCGGAGGCGTAGAGCCGGACCACCTTGTCACCGGCACGGGCCCTGCTCACCACCGCGGCGGTCGCCGCCTCCGCGTCACGGACCGGCTTCGGCGCCTCGAGGTCGCCAATGCGCAGCACTTCGGCGGTGAGGTTCTCCACCACCGCCGGCGCCACCTCGGGATCGGCCACCACCAGGTCGGCGGCGGCCAGGGTCTCGACCGCGAGGACGGTGAGCAGTCCGGGATCACGTGGTCCGGCACCCACCAGGGCGACCGGGGAGACGGGCTTCTTCGTTCGTCGGGTGGCCATGCTCAGCGGGTTCCCATCAGCGAGTGTGCTCCGGCGGACAGCATGTCGTCCGCGAGGCGCTGCCCGAGCGCCTCCGGGTCGACGGCGGATCCGGTGACGTCACGCCGGAGGACATCGCTTCCGTCCGGCGCGGCGACGACCGCCCGCAGGCACAGACGACCCGCGGGAGGCGCACCGCCGGCCTCCGCCGCAGCTCTTTCGGCCGGCTCCGGAAGAAGCTCGGCCAAGGCGCCGACCGGGGCAGTACAACCAGCTTCGATGCCGGCGAGGAACGCGCGTTCCGCTCTGACCGCGACGGACGACGATGCGTCATCGAGCACAAACCGTAGCAGCTCGGCGAGGCCCGTATCGACGGGCTGGCCGCCATCTGACCACGTTTCGCCACCGGTTTGTCCCGCAGCGGGACCCGAACCCGCCGCGGCGGGCACCAGAGCGCGCGCCGGGCCGGCCACGACGAGCCCGGCACCGCCCGTGCACTCGATCGCCAGGGCTCCCTGACCGGGCGCGGGCAGCATCACCGTGGGTTCGAGGATCTCGGTGACGGCATCGAGCCGGTCGAGCCGCGCCAGCCCGGCGTGCGCGAGGACGACCGCGTCCACCTCACCGTCGATGGCCTTCTTCAACCGGGTGTCGACATTGCCGCGGATCGTGACGACCTCCAGCCCGAGGCCGAGAGCACACAGCTGCGCGGCGCGACGCGGAGATCCGGTCGCGATCCGGGCGCCGGCCCTGAGCTCGGCCAGGCGCCGCCCGCTCGGGGCGACCAGCACGTCCCGGGGGTCCGCCCGCGGCGGGACCGCGGCGAGCACCAGACCGGGTGGGGTGGCCGTTGGAAGGTCCTTCAACGAGTGGACCGCCAGGTCGATCTCACCAGACAGCAGGGCGTCGCGCAGCGCGCTGACGAAGACGCCGGTCCCGCCGATCTGGCTGATCTCCCCCGACGAGCGGTCCCCCGCCGTGACAATCGGCACCAGCTCGACGGCGCAGCCCACCCGCGCCCGCAGGGTGGCGGCGACCGTCCCGGACTGGGCCAGCGCCAGCGCCGAGCGCCGCGTTCCCAGCCGCAGCCGGCGGCCGGCGAAACGGGCCAGCAGGTCGGCGCCGATGCTCGTCGGGTCGGTACTCGTCGGGTCGGTACTCGTCGGGTCGATCCCCGTCACGAACGCTCCAGCAGATCAAGGTCAGGCGCGGACACCACGGCGGGCACCTCCCGCGGCAGATCGAACAGTTCCCGCAGGGCCTCGGCGTAGGCGTCTCCGCCGGGCGCCCCGGCCAGCTCCTGCACCCGCACGGTCGGGGCGTGCAGCAGCTTGTCGACGACGCGCCGGACCGAGCCCTCCACCAGGCTCCACTCCCGATCGTCGAGGTCGGGCAGGCGGGTGTGCAACCGGGCGAGCTCGCTACGCACCACAGCGGCGGCGTGGGCCCGCAGCGCGACGACGGTCGGCGCCACCCGGCCCGCCTGCCGGCGGTCGAGGAAGCTCGCGACCTCGGCGGCGACCAGCGCGCGGACCGCCTCCACATCGTGCGTCACCTGGGCGCCGTCCAGCGCGATGCGCAGTGCGTCCAGGTCGATCAGACTCACCCCGGGCAGCTCGCGCACCCCCGGGTCGATGTCGTGCGGCAGGGCCAGATCGAGGAAAACCAGCGGGCGCCTTGCCCGGCCGGGCAAGGCCGCGGCAACCAGCTCGTGCTCGACAACGAGACCGCTCGCGCCGGTCGAGGAGATCACCAGGTCCGCCATGGTGATCTCGTGGGCCAGGTCGGTGAGACCGACGACCCGGGCCTCGTGGGCCTCGGCGACGCGGGCCGCCCGGGCGGCGGTCCGGTTCGCGATCACGACCTCTCCGGCACCGGCTCGCCGGACGGTCTGCGCGGCCAGCGATCCCACCGCGCCGGCACCGATGAGCAGCACCCGGGCCCCGGCCAACGGCGGGGGTTCGGACGTCACGGCGGGCCGCGGTCCCTCGGCCGCGGCTCCTCCCCCGTCC
>NZ_CDWRCK010000157.1:0-1900 GCF_977927595.1 Frankia sp. CcWB3 | reverse complement strand
GGCCGGAACCTCGCTGTGGAGGCCCAGACCGGAGGCGGCCAACCGGACACCCACCGAGACGATGGATGCGCCAGCGGCATCGATGGACGTCTCGGAGTGGGCCCGCTTGCCGACCCGCAGCGCGGCCTGGAACAGGCCGGACAGCGCGCTGCCCGCCACCCCGGCGGCCTGACCGGCCCGGAAGGCCGTGCGTACCTGACCGAGGATCTGGCTCTCCCCGACGAGCATGGAGTCCAGGCCGCACACTACCGAGAACAGGTGCCCGATGGCCCGCGCCTCGTGGTGGACGTACAGGTGGCCGGCGAGATTACCGAGGTCGATCCCACAGATCCGGCTGAGCTGGTCGGAGATGTCGGCGACTCCGCCGTGGAAGGTCTCGACCTCGGCATAGATCTCGATGCGGTTACACGTCGAGAGCACCACCGCCTCGCTGACGTGGGTGCCCTCGGCCAGATCGTGCAGGACCTTCGGGACCTCCTCGGCCGAGACCGAGGTGCGTTCGAGCAACGACGTGGGCGCGGTCTGGTGGTTGAGCCCGACCACCAGGAGGCTCACGACGCCTCACCTCCGGCCATCAGCGATCCCGCGGCCGGCAGCGTCCTGTGGGTCGGCGATCCAGGCGCCGGGGTGTGCTCCAAGCGCGCCGCACCCGGTTCCCCCTCCCGATCATCCCGGGTCGGCCGACCGTCCCGAGCCATCCCGGCCGGACGAGCTGCCCCCGCCGGACGAGTCACGCCTACTTGCCGAGTCACCCGCACGACCTCATCCGCATCGGTCTCCAGCCTGTCCGCGGAGGGCTCCGTCCCGTCCGCGCTCGTCACCCCGTCCAGGCCCGTCACCCCCCGCGCGGCGAGGACGTCGTCGCCGCCTGGCACCGCCTCGCGGGCCGAGGGCGCCCGCCGCGCCGAGCGCGCCCGGCGCACCGGCACGGCGTCACGCCCGGAGCCGGCGCCCGGTGTGGATCTCGCGCCCCGTCTCGGTGATGTGTCCCGTGCCGGCGACGGATGTTTGCGTGCTTCATGGAACGAGAGGATCTGCAGTTCCACGGCGAGGTCGACTTTACGCACGTCCACACCGTCGGGTACCGAAAGCACCGTGGGAGCGAAGTTGAGAATGCTGGTGACCCCGGCAGCGACCAGACGGTCACACACCCCCTGCGCCGCGGCGGCCGGCGTGCAGATCATCCCAATCGTGACCTGACCCTGGACGATCACCTGTTCGAGATCGTCGACGGGACTGACGACAACCTCACCGACCCGCTCGCCGACCCGCTCGGGATCCGCGTCGACCAGGGCCACAATCCGAAAGCCCCTGGCATAAAAGCCGCCGTAACCCGCCAGGGCGTGGCCGAGGTTGCCGACTCCCACCAGCACGACCGCTCTGTCCTCGGTGAGGCCCAGTTTCGCGGCGATGCAGTCGAGCAGGACATCCACCTCGTAGCCGACGCCCCGCGTGCCGTAGGAACCGAGATGGGACAGATCCTTGCGGACCTTGGCCGGAGTGACTCCGGCGGCGGCCGCGAGCGTGTCCGAAGACACAGTGTGAACCCCGCTTTCCGCCAGTGTCGCCAGCACCCGGAGGTAGAGCGGAAGCCGCGCGACCGTCGCCTCCGGAACCTCGGAGGAACGCCTGGAAGCCGCGTCACTACGTGTGCGTCGCCGGATCACCGCCGGGCGACGCCGTGGCTGACTCATCCGCGGCTCCGATCTCTAGGCGCGCGGTTACGCCCGGAGCTATGGGCCCGGATCCGTGGCCCCGCCGACACCCGGCGTGCGGTAGTCCCAGCGTACGGTAGTCGGCGCCACAAGTCGGCTGTCCTCGGGCAGTGTACGACTTCGTGAAGGGATTCACGAAGTGCTGAGGAGAACCGGATCTGGATCTGTCGCTGATCTTGTGATTC
>NZ_CDWRCK010000156.1:0-10243 GCF_977927595.1 Frankia sp. CcWB3 | reverse complement strand
CCCCGTATCACCCCACCGAACCCCCTCTATTGGGGGTCGCCCGCGCTACCTAAGAAGAAGGTGGTATAAGTCGCAAAAAATCAGTACAAATGACTCTGGTGGATGAAGGAACATTCGGTCTCACCCGCCGTCCCGGCGAGGCCGATCAGATACAGACACCTACCCCTCATCTCCTGTCGGGCTCCGGTTCGAGGCATGTTTCCTCGACCACCACGGCCTGCACGCCCGCGGTGGATGTCACACTCGGGGGGGGACAGGTCCCACCGGGGCCGGGTTCGCGCATCCCGACGCGCGACGCATCCCGACACTCGACACCCGGAGGGGGGCCAAACTCGTGGTGACCGACCCTGGTCTTCTGCACTGGCGTGACCCGGTGACCGACATCGGCCATCTCGCCGATGTCACCAACCGGGTGCGGGCCAGCATCGAGACGGTCATCGACGGCAAGTCCGAGGCGATCACGGCGGCCCTGGTCGTGCTGCTGTCCGAGGGCCATCTGCTGATCGAGGACGTCCCCGGGGTCGGCAAGACCATGCTCGCCAAGGCCCTCGCACGGTCCATCGACGCCCGGGTACGCCGCATCCAGTTCACTCCGGACCTGCTCCCCAGCGACGTCACCGGGGTCAGCGTCTACAACCAGGGCACCCGTGACTTCGAGTTCCGTCCCGGTCCGGTGTTCGCCAACATCGTCGTCGGCGACGAGATCAACCGCGCCGAGCCGAAGGCGCAGTCGGCGCTCCTCGAATGCATGGAAGAACACCAGGTCACGGTCGACGGCGTCACCTACCGGCTCGAGTCGCCCTTCATGGTGATCGCGACCCAGAACCCGGTGGAGATGGAGGGCACCCGGGCGTTGCCGGAGGCCCAGCGCGACCGTTTCACCGCCCGGATCTCGATGGGCTACCCCTCCCCCGCGGCCGAGCTGGAGATGCTCGACAGCCACGGCAACGCCAACCCGCTGGCCGGCATCACCCCGGTCACCGACGCCGCCGAGATCGCCAAGCTGATCGCACTCGTCCGCACGGTGCACGTCTCGCCCGAAGCGCGCCACTACATCGTCGACCTGGTCGGCGGGACCCGCACGCATCCTGAGATCGCGCTCGGCGCGTCCCCCCGGGCGGCGCTGCATCTCATCCGTGCTGCCCGAGCCCGCGCGGCCCTGGACCAGCGCGGTTTCGTCCTCCCCGACGACGTTCAGGAGATGGCTGTCCCGGTCATGGCGCACCGCCTACTGCTGCAGCCCGAGATCATGCTCTCCGGAGAGCCGACGATCGAGGTCGCCGCCCGCATCCTGACCGACGTCCTGCGCCGGATTCCGATCCTTCGTCCCGGTACGGCACGCCCAACCCGGCACGGCCGTTAGAGCTCCGTGTGTGGAACCTCCGGGTGCGGAACCTCCGGGTGCGCGACTTTGTCGCGGCGCTGCGTGGCCTGACGATCCGCGGCCGGTCGTTCGTCGCCGCCGGCATCGCCTGCGCGGCGTCCGCGGCCGTGCTCGGCGAGCAGGACCTGCTGCGGATCGGCCTGCTCCTCATTCTCCTCCCCGTGCTCGCGGCGGCCTTCGTCTGCCGGACCCGCTACCGGCTCGCCTGCACCCGCCGGCTCGAACCGAGCCGGGTGACCGCCGGGGACCGGGTCTCGGTCCGGATCAGACTGGAAAACGTCAGCCGGTCGCCGTCGTCGGTGCTCCTGGTGGAGGACGCCGCCGCGGACGGGCTGGGCGGCGGGGTCCGGTTCGTACTCGGCCGGATCGAGCCCGGTGGCAGCCGGGACCTGTCCTATGTCCTGCACGCGGGGATGCGCGGTCGCTACCAGATCGGACCGATGGCGATCCGCCTCGGTGACCCGTTCGGGCTGTGCGAACTGTCGCGCAGTTTCCGCAGCCTGGACGAGCTGGTCGTGGCCCCCCCGATCGAGCGGCTGCCGTCGGCCCGCCCGACCGGTGCCGCGCGTGTCAGCACCCAGCTGCGCCGCCCGACCGGGCTCGCGGGTGAGAACGAGACGACGACCCGTCCGTACCGGTCCGGCGACGACCTGCGCAAGGTGCATTGGAAGACAACCGCCCGCCGCGGCGAGCTGATGGTCCGGCGCGAGGAGCACCCGCAGACGGGCGGGGCGACTATCCTGATCGACACCCGGGCCCGGGCGTGGCCCGACAGAGGCCCCTCAGCATCGTTCGAGTGGGCGGTGAGCGCGGTCGGGGCGATCGGCGTCCACCTCGTCCGGGGCGGGTACCGGGTCCGACTGCTGGCCGATCAGGGGCTGGCGGCCATCGCCGCGGGGGGTACCGTCGGCGGGCTCCTCGACGAGCTTTCAACGCTGACGCCCGCCCCCACCGAGTCCCTGCACCCATCGCTCGCGGCCGGCCGCAGGCAGGCCGATCACGGCGGCATGTTTGTCGCCGTCCTCGGCCACACCGATGCGCCCACTGCCGCCGCGCTGGCCGGGCTGCGGCCCCGCAGCGCCCCGGCGATCGCGGTGCTCGTCGACGTGGCCAGCTGGAGCACCGCCGCGGCGGCCCCGAAGATCGCCGCCGACCTCGGAACGACGCACGCGGTGCTCACCCGCGCCGGCTGGGCGGTCCTTGTCGCGGCGGCGGGCACCAGCCTCGCGGCGATGTGGCCGCGGGTCGCCGCCCGGGCCCGGGGCACGGGCGGCGTCGGTGCCTCGAGTGCCGCCGGAGTCTCCGGACGTGCCGGGACCGTGGGACTCACCGGGGCAACGGGACTCACCGGGACCGTGGGACTCACCGGGGCAACGGGGCACAGCGGCGGTCTCCACATCGGCGGACGGTCGGTGCCGTGAACGCCCGCCCGGTGCCCACAGTGATCGTCACCGTCGTCTGTCTGCTGTCCACCAGCGCGCTGACCCGTCTGTTCGAGGGTGTCCTCTGGTGGTTCGGGCCGGTACTCGTCGCCACGGCCGTGGCCGTCGGGACGGGGGTGGCGAGCCGCCTGCTCCTGCTGCCGGCGGCGGCCGGGATCCTGCTCAGTCTGGTCGGCCTCATCGGCACCGTCACCGTGCTGTCCGCGCGGTCGACGGCGTTGCTGGGCTTCCTGCCGACCGCCACCACGGTCAAGACGCTGCGCACGCTCATCTCCGCCGGCGGCTCCGACATCTCACGGCTGGCCGCGCCGGTGCCCGATCGGCCGGGCCTGGTGGTCCTCACGGTGATCGGCGTCTACCTCCTGGTCATGATCGTCGATCTGATCGTGGTGAAGTTCGACCACCCGACGCTCGGCGGCCTTCCGCTGCTGGCGCTGTATGCGGTGTCGGCGGCGATTCTGCCCGGGGGCGTCGGCACGGTGCCCTTCCTACTCGGCGCGGTGAGCTTCATCGCCCTGCTCCTGCTCGACGGGCGGTTGGCGTACGGGCGATGGGACCGGACCGTCTCCGACCAGCGGAGGGCCGGCGTCGAGATGTTCGGCGGTCGCCTCGCCGTGGGCGCGCTCGGGGTCGCCGTCACCGCGCTGGTCGCTGCGATCGCGGTGCCGTTGGGCCTGCCGTCCCTTGACGGCGAGGGACTAGTGTCGCGCAAGGGTGGATCCGGCGCCGGGGACAGTCCGAGTTCAGCCAGCGTCGTGCAGCCGATCGTCTCGGTGAGCCAGCAGCTGCACGCCAGCACGGAGGTGCCCCTGCTTCGGGTGCGCTTCGACAAGCCGGAGTATCTGCGACTGACGGCGCTGGAGAACTTCGACGGCCAGCTGTTCACCCTGCGGGCGTTGAACGCCACCCGGGAGAACCGGGTCAGCGAGGGACTACCGAAACCACGGACGGGCGGCACCACCCAGTCGGTGCGTGCGGAAGTGGCCGTCACCGGGCGGTTCAACGAGCTGTATCTGCCGGTTCCGGGCATCCCAACCCGGATCGAGGGGCTGACCGGCGACTGGCGGCTGACGAGCCCGACAGGCACGATCTTCTCGACCCGGGCCTCGACGGCGAACGCGCACTACCAGGTGGACGCGGTGGTGCCGAATCCCACGAGCGCGCAACTTCAGGCCGCGACCGGGCCGATCCCGGACTCGCTCGACATCGCGACCGCGCTCCCTGACAATCTCGATCCCCAGCTGCGCCAGCTCACCAAGGCCGTGACCGCGGATGCGCGCACCCCCTATGAAAAGGTGTACGCGATCCAGGAATACCTGCGGGGGCCGCAGTTCACCTACGACCTCCAGGGCGCCCCCACCACGCAGGAGGGCGCGCTCAGCCAGTTCCTGTTCGACACCCACCGCGGCTACTGCGAGCAGTTCGCCTCGGCCATGACGGTCATGGTGCGGATACTGGGCCTACCCGCCCGGGTCGCGATCGGCTTCGTCCCCGGGGAGCGGCAGAGTGACGGCAGCTACGTCATCACCAACCGGCAGGCGCATGCCTGGCCTGAGGTCTGGTTCCCGTCGATCGGCTGGATCAGCTTCGAGCCGACCCGCCGCAGCGACGGAGCCACCTCGGCGCCGTCCTACGCCCCCGCCGGGCCCGAGGACCCCGACAATGAGGCCGCCCTGCCGGAAGATCAGGATCAGACCGAACTGCAGGCAGCGCCCGAGCCGGTGCCCGTGCCGGATACCTCCACGCCGGCTCCCGGCGACGATCCGACCGCGGTGGACGCCCCGCGGTCAGGTGATGGCGCATCGACCTCCACCGGGATTCCCTCCTGGGTGATCTGGCTGTGCGGTGCCCTGCCCGTCCTGGGCCTGCTGGCCGTTCCGGCGATCACCCGGATCCAGCGGAGGCGGGTCCGGCTGCGCCCGGCCGAAGACGATCCTTCAGACCCGTCTGGGGCGACGCTGGAACGGGTCCACGACGCCTGGGCAGAACTGCTGGACGTCGCCGCGGATCTGGGAATCATGATCCGGCCGAGCGACTCGCCGCGGGCCGGGGTGGCCCGGCTGACCGCCTACCTGGACGCCGAGCCGACCACCGCACAGGCCCCGGGGTCCCGCCCGGAACCGTCTGCGTGGCAATCCGGGGACGGCGGGCCCCCCACGGCCTACCCGCAGGCCCGCGCGGCACTCGCCCGGCTGGCCTCCGCGGAGGAGCGGGCCCGCTACGCGCCACCGGAGATGGCCGCGCCGCCGTCCGTCGCAGACCTCGGCGAGGATGTCGTCCTGGCCACCACCACGCTGTGGGTGCTGGCACCGCGGGCCAGGCGGATGTTGGCGCGGATCGCCCCGGCATCGGTTCTCCGACGCGACGCGCCGACCTCGGCGCGCGGACGGTCGAGGACGGGACAGGGAGGCGGCGGGGACGACGCACCCGCCACGCCCGCCACGATTCAGAACGATGACAATGATGACAATCAGGACTGGCCGGACCCGGTCAGGGACGGTCCTCCCAGCGCCGCCGCCACCGCTCCTCGACCCGTTCCATGAACGGAGCCCTAGCCCGCGGCTTCGGCTTCGATCCCCCCTGCACACCGCCCGGCCGCCGGTGACCGGTGTCACGGCCGCTGATCCGGCGCAGGCCCGCCGCACCGCGCAGCGCGGCGAACAACATCATGAGGAAACCGAGGATGCCGAGGATCACCGTCAGCGGTACCTGGTTGAGCACCACGCCGACGACCAGGACGGCCAGACCGAGGACGAAGACGACCGCGCTGCGGCGCACCCGGCGCAGCAGGTAGGTACGGGGGTCCGTCGAACGGACGGTACTGGCAAACTTCGGATCGTCCTGTACGAGAGCGCGCTCGATCTGCTCCAGCAGGCGCTGCTCGTTCTCCGAGAGCGGCATCGACGCTCCTCCCACGACCTGTAGGCCCGGCGGACGGAACCTGATAACCAAGGATAGGCATGTGCGGGCGGGTGCGGTAGGCAACCTGTCATGCTGGTTGGAACCGAGCGATTCCCGTCACCTGGTCCGTGCCCGAACTGGGGTCTTTCATACCGGGAAATCCACGATCACGGGAACCGGCGGTGCCGGTTTCACAAGCGGTACCAGCGGCACGACGGCGGGCAAGCACATGCAGCTGTGCCGCGAGGTCACGGAACGGCTCCCGGGCGGCCGCGGCCAGTTCCAGGCGTAGCAGCCGCTGCGCGGTGAAGGCATCGGAGTCGACCAGTGCCCCGGGGACCAGGTCGGCGAACACGCGCACCCCGTGGACGTCGACGACGTCCGCGCCAGCCCCGTCCACCAGCGCGACGATCTCGGCGGTGGTGAACCCGGCGGCCGCCCGGGGCGCCCCGGTGCCCTGGCCGGTCAGCACGGCCTGCGCCTGCTCGAAGCGACCCGCCAGGGCACGGGCGAGCACTGTGGCAGCCCGGCCCGCGACGACGAGGCTGAGGACGCCTCCCGGGCGCAGCACCCGCAGGGCCCCCGCCAGCGCGGCCCCGGGATCGTCAACGACGTCGAGGACGGAGTGGCACAGCAACAAATCGGCGATCTCGGTGCCGACGATGCCGGTCAGGTCGCCCAGATCGCCCTGCTCGGCCGTGACCCGGTCGGCGACGCCCCGTTCGTCGGCGCGACGGCGCAACGCTGCCAGGGCGTCCGGCGACGGGTCCACGACGATCACCAGGTAGCCCTCGACCGCCAGGGGGACAGCGAAGCTACCACTCCCACCGCCCGCGGCAACGATGATCGGCGGGATGGTCGCGGCCGTCGGGGCCACCGACCAGGCCGGAACCCCCGCTGCCGATCCGGGCAGGACCGTCCGCAGGCCGTGCCAGATCGCAGCCTGCCGCAGATCCGCGCCGGTGACATGGCTGGTCATGCGCGTCGTGCCTCCTCAGGCCGGCATCGCCGCCATCAGCCCGCTCGCCCACGCCGGAGGACCGGGCGCGTCACTGACCCACGGTGAGACCTATGACAACCCCGACGACCAGCCCGCCAGCCGACAGCCCTACGACCCGCAGTACCCAGCTGTTGCGACGCGCAACGGCGGACGGCACGGCCCGATGCGCGCCGCGGTGCCGATGCCCAGAACCGGTGAGGACCATCGATGATCTCCTGCTCCGCCAGCCACTGCCCCTCGGGGGGGTAACCGATAGTGACTGATGCTCATCGTAAACGCAACCGCTCGTCACCCGCCCGGGGCGTCGCCGGGCCGAGGGCAGGCTGACCGTGGTCGGCTCGGCGGCGTGACCATCGCGACCTCCCCACGCCCGACCGGACCGGTGCCGGCGATCACTGGTTGGGACGGCAGGCCCAGCACGCCCTCGACAACCCCGATGAACAGATCGACCTGATGGATCAGATCGTCGGCCTCCCGCCTGGTCACCACCTTCAGCCCGGCCTCGGCCGCCGATCGCCGGGCGGCCCCCGCCGCGAAGAACTCCGCCCACTCCGCGAGCTCGGGGGCCACCCGGACAAGCAGGCACCAGGCACTCACGGGCCGACCGCGACGACCGGGACGGGGCCGGGCCCGGTCCGCCAGGACGGCGGCCGCCGCCCGCAGCGCCGCGAGATGGGCGAGGGCGTAGCGATCCCCGGTCGTCTGGGCGTACTCGGCCTCACCGAGACCGCGCCGGGCGGCGACCAACAGATCGTCACGGGAGCGGCGGGGCAGCCCCGCCGCCGACACCAGGGTCCGTCCAACCGGCTCGGTGGACGCACCGCGCGGCCCGGTGGATCCACCATGGCCGCCGAACGCGCCCTTACTGCGGGCCGCTCCTCCCGCCGGGTCCGAGCCACTGATCGAGCCACTGATCGGCCGACTGGTCACGGTGGTCACGACACCTCCCAGATCTCGAACATAGGTTCGATCACAAAGTAGTGAACCCTCTCCGACGCCGCCCGTCAAGCACCTAGGTATCGAACACGCGATCGAGAAGATCCGACGACCTCGGACTCGACCACCCGAAGAAACCAGCCGAGGACGAGCAGGGCTACCACGTCGGGAACCCATCCCAGCCGCGGGTCCGCGACTTTCCCCCGACAGACATGTCCCGAACCCGCACCCGGCGTCCGGGCCACCCGGGTGACCCCCGGGTCGAGCGCATCCGGATTGGCCACGACAAGCGCCGTTCCGTCCAGCGCAAACCGGATGATGTTCACGTCGCGGTGACCCACGAGCCCGCTGGCGAACTCGCCGCGGATCGGCGTGAGCCAGCGCAGCGTGGCACCGTCCGACAGGCGCACCCGGCCCCCGTGGCGGCCTGGCTCGAAGGCGGCCAGGGGCACCCGTCCCATGGGTTCGACCAGACGGATCCCGGAACCATCGAGATCGGTCTCCAGCACGAACGGCCGGCCGGCCGCCATCAGCTCGACCCGGCCCCGCGACCACCAGTCGGCCAGCACCGCGCCCTCGCCGGTCTCTATGTGCACGTGCCGGACCGAGGCGTGCCGGGACACCGACTCGATCCGGAAGACCAGCTCGTGCGGCAGTCCGCCGGCCCGCCGCGGGAGAAAGCCCGCCCCGGCCGCCGGCCGCGGTGCCCGGGTCCGGGCCACCGCCGGGCCCGGACCCGGGCCCGCTGCCGACGCGGGCCGCCTCGCCAGGCTCCTGGGCACCGTGATCGCCATGCTCCCAACCCCCTCCGCCTCGCCGGCCGTCTCCCGGCCGCCTGCCACCCTCGGTTTCGTGGGCTCAGTGCACCTCCGAGCGATCAACGCCCACTGCACGCACAATCACCAGAACCATTGAGAATGTGTTGATCGAAACAGCCGGATTCCGCGATCGGGTCACGCGACGCCCCACGGAGCCGGACCGCTACCAGCGTCGCACCGGGCACCGGGCACCGGGCACCGGGCAGGCCTGACGCGGAAACGACAGGGGTCGTTCCAGATCGGTGGTTGCCGCCATGTCCCCTCCCGGCGCACGCTGCGGTAAACAGACATCACCGGGGGTCGTACGAGAGGACCAGATGCCCGACCGCGACAACCTGCAGTTCGCCATCCTCGGCCCGTTGGAGATCACCGCCGGGGGGCACCCATCGTGCTAGGCGGCACCCAGCGCAAGGTGCTGATGGCCGCGTTGCTGCTGGAAGCCGGTCAGGTGGTGCCCGGTCACCGGCTGCTGGAGGTGATCTGGGGGGATCCACCGCCGGAGAAGGCGCTGGCCACATTGCGCACCCATGTCAGCGAGCTGCGGCGGCGGCTGGAGACCGGGCCCGAGGTGCTGTTGCGCAAGGGGACCGGGTACGTCCTCGACGTACGCCCGGAGCAGATCGACTCCGAACAGGCCCGTCGGCTGCTGGAACAGGGCCGGCGCGCGGTGGACGACGGTGACCCGGTGAGCGCGATCGCCCCGCTGCAGGAGGCCCAGGCCCTCTGGCGGGGACCGCCGCTGGTCGACCTGATCGACTACCCGTTCACCCGGGCCTACGTGGACGCCCTCGACGAACTCCAGCTCGACGTCGTCACGACCCGGATCGCCGCCGACCTCTCCCTGGGTCGTCATCGCGAGGTCATCGGGGATCTGCGCGTGCTGGTGACACGGCACCCCCACGACGACGGGCTGCGCCGGGAGCTGGTTCTCGCCTTCTATCGGGACGGTCGGATCGAGGACGCGGCCCGGGCCTGCCGAGAGGGCCTGGAGGCACTGCACGACCTGGGGCTGGACTCCGCGATGTTGCAGCAGCTGCAGGAGGACGTGCTGCGCGGCACGTCCAGCCTGGTCTGGACCCCGCCCCGCTCGCTCGACCGGCCGGTCTCCGTGGCGCCCACGAGCCAGGGGGGATACCAGCTGCCCCCGGACATCCGCGAATACACCGGGCGCGACACGATCCAGGCCCAGGTGCACGCCATGCTGACCGATCCGGTCGGGCTGTCATGGGGAACCGTGGTGGCGGCGTTCGCGGGTAAGGCCGGCGCCGGCAAGACCGCCTTGGCCGTGCACGTCGCGCATCGCGTCCGCACGGGGTTCACCGACACGCTGTACGTGGACCTGCGGGGCAACAGCACCCCACTGGACCCGGCCCGGGTGCTGTCCCGGTTCGTCCAGACGCTCGGGGTCAGCCGCTCCGCGGTACCGGCCGACCCCGACGATCTCGGCGAGATGTACCGGGAGCTGCTCGTGACCCGCAAGGTTCTGATCATCCTCGACAACGCGGGGGGCGAGGCGCAGATCCGGCCGCTGATGCCGACCAGCCCGGGCTGCGCGGTCATCATCACGAGTCGGTCGCGGCTGCACGGCCTGAACGCCCCGTACTGGATGGTGGACGTCCTGCTGCCCAGTGACGCGGTGGAGCTGCTGGCCAAGGTGGTCAGCACGCAGCGGGTCGACGCCGAACCCGAGGCCGCGCGCGACATCGTCGGTCTGTGCGGCTACCTACCGCTGGCGATCCAGATCGCCGGGCGCAAGCTGGAT
>NZ_CDWRCK010000155.1:6341-10832 GCF_977927595.1 Frankia sp. CcWB3 | reverse complement strand
GGGGACGTAATGAAGTAACAAATACGTGATCGAGAGCATCATCGCAGGTCACAGGCCTGTGGAGGGTTCGAAACGCGCAAGTTATTTCATTTCGACTCCCTAGATGGAACGTACTGCCTGTCTCGTCTCATCTTGGCAGGTAGGGAAGTGGCCTTCCTCCCCTCCAGTTACGGATTTCGCTCGGGCCGGCGGGCGTATGACGCGATAGCTGAGACCCACAACTTCGCCACCCAGGGATACGAGTGGATGTTCGAGGGGAACATCGAGGTCTGTTTCGACAACATCTCGCACTCGGTCGTCATGGGCCGGCTGCAGAAAAGGGTCACTGACAGGCGCGTGCCCACGCTGGTGAAGGCGTTTCTGAAGGCTGGGATCCTTGGTGAGGATCAGGTCAGCACCGGTGGTCTGACAGCACGCAACAGGCCACGGTATGACCGGCGCGTAAACGTGTGGAGGGCCCGGTGCCCAGTAATGGGTACGCCGGGTTCGGGGGACGGCCCGGGGAGACGGGTCGGTGGAAACACCAGTACCGCGCCCCGGGTCGGTCCCACCTCGCCAACAAGGCGGTCGGTGATGTCCGCCGGAGGGCCACCCACCGGATCCGCGGCCGCCGCGGCCGCGCTACCGACCCCGAGTACACGATCAAAGGACTTCTCGTCCGGGGCCCCGCGGACGCTCACCCCGGCCGGCCGCAACCGGATCCTGACCACCCTGGCAACCCTCGGCGGCGAGGCCGCCTTCGAGATCGACGCTGCCTGGCGCGCGAAGAACCTCCTGCTCGAATACACAGAGCACACAGAGCACATGGCTTCAAGATTCAGAACGGGCTCTCGCGCCTGACTGTCAAGGACGCCCGCAAGGTTTGGAAGAAGCGGGCTGGTTCACCCGCCGGAGATATGGCTGTGACCAACGGGCGGACGCTTCAGGATCTTCCCGGCCTCTCGGGTAGGTGGAAAACCCGACCTCTCGGGTAGGTGGAAAAGTTGCGCATAGGGCAGTAGACTACTGAATCATTATGGACACCATATATTCCTTCCGATCCCGGCGGCCCCGGACACCGAGACACCGTGACCGTCGAGCCATGGTGACGGTGCTTGGCGCCCTCGTCATTCCATCGGCTCTGTTCCTCAGTGGCTGCGGCCAGAACTACAAGCAGGACAACGGCGGCGCCGTGCCCGTGCCGCGGTCCAGTACCGAGAGTTTGCAAGGCGCGACACCCCGGCCGGCGCCGGCCGGGGTCATCGGCCACGTTACGAATGGCCTGGCCCAGACGGCGGTCCCCACCCCTCCCGGCGGAAAATTCTAAGAACCTGTTTTAAATCTTGTCTTGACCTCGGACGCGCGCCGAGCGCCAGGGATCGGACTCCGGCGCTCGGCGTGCCAACCGGTCGACAGCTTGCTTTATCGGGTTGGGATACGGGACCGGGGTAATTCTAAAACAGCTTTTTAGGTCGGTGGCCTAGGGGATTCGTACCCCTGGGCAGGTAGAGGCAGGGTGACAGGGCGATCCCGAAGAGCCAATCCTGCAGCCGTTGACCTGTCCGTGGTCTTCCCGACGGGCTGACGAGCGGGAGTGACCCGGTCGGGTCGCGCGGGTCGAGAACATCCTCGCCCCACCTACACCACATCCGACCGAGTTACGAAACAACCTTTTGTAGGATACGGGTGTTTGACGGCAAGGCCAGCGCTAGCGTCGGGCAGCGGAATGTGCGCTTTCGGTGTCGCTGGTGGGGTCCAGCCGCCGTAGTGTCTCGTCTGCGCTGCGCTGTGCTCCACCCGTTGCATCGTGAGGTGCAGGATCGGCGGGGTCATCATGGTGGTGACGAGCGCCACGAGAACCACCACCGTGTAAGCTGCCGTGTTCAACACGCCGAGGCGCAGCCCCACTCCGGCGACGACCAGGCCGATGACCCCGCGGGCGTTGAGCCCGGCGCCGAGCGCGAGGGCCTCCCAGTGGCCGAGCCGGCTGGCCCGGGCGCCGAGGTAGGCACCGGCGAACTTGCCTGCGACGGCAAGCAGCAGGACCACCAGGCCGGCGGCGAGGACCGACAGGTCGGTGAGCTTGCCGAGATCGACCCGTAGCCCGGCGGTGGCGAAGAAGATCGGCGCCAGCACGGTGAGCACCACCGTCCGCAGCGGCGCGACCCGGTCGGGAGCGAAACCCCGGCTGGAACCGATGACGATGCCGGCGATGAACGCGCCGAAGACCGCCTCGAGTCTCAGCGCCTCCGTGGCCGCCGCCGCGGCCAGGATCAGTACGGTGATGGCCACGATGTGGCCACCGCCGTGGCGCGCCGTGCTGGCGTATCGAAGTGCCCTTCGGACCGTCGGAGGACCGGCTACCAGGGCGGCCAGCACGGCGCCGAGCACGCTGACCACCGGCACGGCGATGTCACTGCCACGCACGCCCGTGGTCGCTATCGCCGACATCATGGAGAGTGCGGACCACCCGGCCACGTCGTCGACTGCGGCCGCGGCCAGGGTGAGCTGGCCGACGTTGCGGTCCAGCAGGTTCATGTCGATGAGGATCTTCGCGGCTACCGGGATCGCGCTGACCCCGAGCGCGACGCCGAGGAACAGCGCGAACACCAGCCGATGGGCGCCGTCCGCGACGAGAGAGCCGGGCAGCAGCAGACCCGCCAAGACGCCGAGGCCCACCGGAACCAGCAGCCCGGCGAGGCCGACCCGGGCGGCGGTCAGACCCCGGCGCCGCAGCATCTGGATGTCCATCTCTATGCCGATGAATCCGACCAGCAGAATCACGCCGAGCTGGCCGACGGCGTCGAGGAGATGGAACTGGTCGGCCCGTGCGGGCAACAGCCAGCCGGCGAAGCCAGGCGTGAGCGTGCCGAGCAGGGATGGCCCGAGGATCACGCCGGTGAGGAGTGCACCCACCACTGCCGGCATTCCCAGCCGCATTGCCGCCCGCCCGAGGAGATAAGCCAGCCCGAGCAGGACGGCGATCTGGAGCAGGAAAACGAGAAGTACATGGGACGACAGCGCGGCTACCGGACCGGATGCGTTGACCATCACTACTCCTGGGAAGGGCAGGCGGACGTCTAAACCGACGGTGACGCCGAGCACGAGCGAGAGTGGGAGGACGAGGTAAACCGCGGGTAGGTCCGATGCGCTGCGTACATAACCGTTGCTCCCCCCGGGCCGGCGAGCGTTTCTCGGTAGATCATCGGGTCAGCCGCCAACCGCCCGCATGATGGTTTTTGCGTACGTGTCGTAGGCGTTGCCCTCGGTCAGGAGCAGACGGGGGATGACGAGCTCACATGCCAGTAGCCGCAGCACACGGTGTTCGTCCCGCAAGCCGTCAACCCGGCCGAAGATCAACGGTCCGTATCGGTTTTCCAGTGCTTCATACACACCGTACGCCCATTCACGCTCGGCTGGTGTCGGCTGGATCACTTCGTTCCGGCCGCCGAACGGTTCGTGTGCCCACCAGCCGCCGTCCCGGGCGACTCTTTTGCGGACCGTGTGGCTCAACTTTCCGTCTAGGAAGACGAAGGAGAGTTCCCCGTGGGTCAGGATCGATGAAAGAAAGGGCTGGACACAGACGTGATGAGTGGACACCAGGTCACGGAGCAGAGTCTCGGGTTCCGTGTCGCGGCGTGGTGCCAGGCCCGTCGTCGACGTTGCTTTGTGGCCGTTCCGGACGAAGTGCGTTGCTGAGGTGCTCGGCCCGCTCCGTGAGACCCGGAAGGTGCGCCAGGAGCCGGCCGAGACGGTTGGCTTGATGACGGCATGGTCCCATCCGGTCTGGGCCATGAGCGTGTCAATCGTCACGTCCTCGCCCCGGGAAACCCACCGGGTCGGGATCACCGCGATGCCGTCCTGTTCGAGCTCTGACAGGTACCGCCGTTTGTCGAGCGTCCCGACGGCCACCCGCATCGAGTTCAGAATGTGAATCTTCCCGTCCAGCTCCAGGTAAAGTTTCCGGATCTTGTCAAGGAAGTCGGGCCGCTCGTGGAAGCCGCGGCACATTCGTAGGTTCACGCCATCGAACGCTGTCCAGTCGACGGCGTGCACGTTGTCGAGGTGAACCGCGACTGCCGTGACACCGTAGTCAGCCAGGGTAGTAACGATCTGTGGGTACTCCGCATGCTGCGAGTCAAAATGTAGGTAGGCGATCGGTCGCCCAGTGGTAACGGCTTTCATTCATCCTTCCTCAGTAAGGCCGCGCGGTTAGCGAATTCGCTGGCCGTCGCGCTGTCGCTGGGGCGGCGTACAAGCAGGCGTAGGCGTCGGACCGCCGTGTCCGCCCCGTCCCACAGATAGGCGGCGGTGAATCCGGCGAGCAGGGCGTACGGCCGCAGCCGGATCACCCACCGCAATCGGGTGTTGGCCGGCACGGGTAACCGGTCCAACCAGGTCGCGGTGCCCTCAGGTCGTAGTTCCGCGGGTTCCACCAGGTCATGAGCTGAAATATCTCGTCCCCGGTCCCCGCCGATCGCCAGCCACCACAGCTTAGGAGTCGAAATGAAA
>NZ_CDWRCK010000155.1:1324-6216 GCF_977927595.1 Frankia sp. CcWB3 | reverse complement strand
CGTCCCCTTAGGCAGCGGCGCGGTGACGTTCTGGACGCTACGGACCGTTGGTAGCTTGACACCGTGATCCAGCCGCCAGCGTGCGCGGGCAGCGAGGTTGGCCTGTAGCCGGCTCTGTATCCAATGCACGGTTTCCGGCGGCAACCACCGCCACAGCGGGGCCCGGGAGTAGAACAGCGTGGATTGGAGACGCCGCCGGACGCGGCGGTGCTTCGGGGTCTCCCGAGTGGTGTCGCCCTCGGTGTCGACGAGCCATCGGGTGATCGCTGAACGGGTGCTGCCCACCGACCAGAAGACCATCATGTCGAGCACGTGGGACAACACGAAGAAGCGAGGGTCCGCGATCGCGGCAGTGTACTTTTCACGGACCATCGCGCGCAGCATGTGCCAGTCCTGGCGAGTGGCTCGGTTCACCCGCTCGATATACGCCCGGTCCAGGTGCCCGGAGCGGACGTCGTCCTGGACAATGTTGGCGAGATGCCAACTGGTCACCAGGGCCAGCGCGATTCCCTGGCTGTAGTAGGCGTCGATGATGCTGCCCGCGTCGCCTACCATTGCATATCGCTGCGGGCTGACGAACGTGTCGGTCCAGTGCTGGACGTTGCGGTAGGTCCGGAACTCAAGGAGCGACTCCGGTGCGATTACCTTGTCGAGGACGGGGTGCCGCCGGATGAGATTCCAGAACTGCTCCTGCGGAGTTCGGCCGGGTGGCGCCGACCGCTGGTCGAAAGTCGCACCGACGCTGATCCGGTCCTTCGAGAGCCGGATGACCCAGATCCAGTAACCGCCCCCCCACAAATGTACGGTGTACAGGTCGCGTTGCGTATTGCGGCCGTTAGGGAAGGTATGCGTCCACTCGTCACCGAACAGACCGTCGGTCACGCCCTCGAACTGGCCCCAGACGGCCGTCGTCTGAAATCCGTCAGTCAGCTCCCGCCGCTCCGCGGCATGTCCGCGGCCACGGGCCAACAACCGGTTGCGCCCAGAACAGTCGACGCCCCAGCGCGCCCGGATGATGTTACTGTTTCCGGTTGTGCCGTTAAGCCATTCCACCTGATGCCAGTCCGCTCCCGGGGAGATCTGTATGTCGCTCACTCGGGCGGTGTCGACGAAAGTTATTCCAGCACGCCGTCGGACGGCCGCGCACATCGCATCCTCCGCTTCGGGGCGGACGATCTGCATGTCGAGGAACATGCAGCGGAACCACTTCTTGTCGGGCGCAAGATCGTAGAGATAGTGCGGCGGATTCGGGTCGGCATTGATGGCCCACTCGGTGGCGTCGCGGAAGTCTGATCTGTTCTCCGTGCCGTGGGAGAACCATACACCGAGTTTCGCGAATGATTTCTCGGTGATGAATTTGTCCAGCTCGCCCACAGTGCGGAGAAAAGCACTTGTGAAGCCTAGGAACGACTCTCCGACCTTGTAGCTGTGTTTCTTGTCGCGAAGGTTGTCGATCAGCGTTACTCGCAGGCCTCGTTTGGCAAGCTGAAGGGCGTTCGCCAGGCCTACGATGCCGGCACCGACTACCACGACATCAGTTTCGGAGGTCGTCCGCCGAATCGTCGGCACGCCCCCCATTGAATGGGCTTTCTCGTTGGTCATCAAATCAGGGATTTGTCGAAGTTGCAGGGGGGTGCGGGTCGGCCTCGTCTGCCGGCTGGATTTTCGCACTTGGTCTCGCATGCTTGGTCTCGCATGAAATTTACTTCGTCATAAGTGCACAGGGCTGGTATCGACGATATCAAGGGGCTTGTGTTGGCCAGCTCGCTCACCAGCAGCTCAGTGGGCTCGACGAGGTGGACATCTCCCTCCACTCAGTGCGTCCCACACGAACCGGCGGGCTGCCCGCGCTGACGTCGGCTGCGGGGGCAGCGCCATGATCAGGCTGGGGTACCGCGCCAGTCGCCGCGGCTCCGGCGCCTGGCATCCCAAGGCTGCCGGCAGTGCAGTCTGCGTTCTCGGCATTGGCACAGCCTGAGCGACGGACCGGCGTGCGGGGACGGGAGAACTACCTGTTTCACTACCTGTCCGCCCCAGTTGTGTCCCCCCGCAGGTAGCGGGACGGTGTTGTATGTGTCCGGACGTGGAAGGTCGAACCTGCCGGCGGAACTGACCAGCTTCGTCGGTCGCAGACGGGAGCTGGCAGAGGCATTGCGGTTGCTGTCCGGCGCCCGGTTGCTCACGCTGACCGGGCCCGGGGGGGTCGGGAAGACCCGCCTCGCCCTTCGGCTCGCGGCGGACCGGCAGCGCGCGTTCCCCGACGGTGTCTGGATCGCCGAGTTGGCCGACCTCGACGACCCGTCACTGGTCGCCGACGCGGTCGCCGAGGCGATGGGCCTGCAGCGCCTCTCCGGGCGATGGACCGCGGCGACGCTCGCCGCGCACCTTGCTCCGCGCAGGATCCTGCTCGTGCTCGACAACTGCGAGCACCTCGTGGACGCGTGTGCCCGGCTCGTCGACACCCTGCTGCGCGCGGGCCCGGGCCTGCGGGTCATCGCAACCAGCCGCCACCTGCTCGGGGTGGCCGGGGAACGGGTGCTGGGGGTGCCCCCGCTGAGGGTGCCCCCGGTGCCGGCCCCGGGCGCGGACCAGTCCGCCTTGGCTGGCGGGCTCGTCCAGTACGAGGCGGTGAGCCTGCTGGCGGAACGCGCGGCAGCGGTGCTCGGGGAATTCAGCCTCGACGAGGGCAACTGGCGGACCGTCGCGTTGCTGTGCCATCGCCTGGATGGCATCCCGCTGGCGATCGAACTGGCGGCTGCTTGGCTCCGGACGCTGTCCCTGGAGCAGATCCTCGATCGGCTCGACAACCGCTACAGCCTGTTGACGCGAGGCAACAGAGTCGGGCCCCGCCGCCAGCAGACCCTGCGCGCGCTGATCGACTGGAGCTTCGGCCTGTGCAATCCCGACGAGCAGCAGATGTGGGCGTGCCTGTCGGTGTTCGCCGACGGGTTCACGTTGGAGGCGGCTGAGCAGGTGGGGGGTGCCAGGTGCCCGCCGGCAGTCGTGCTGGACGTGCTGAGCGGGCTGGTTGACAAGTCGATTCTGGTCCGTGACGACGACGAGGGGACGGTCCGGTTCCGGATGCTGGACACCATTCGCCAGTACGGCCAGGACCGCCTGCGCGAGTCCGGTCGGGAGCAGGACGTGCGCCGTCGGCATCTCGCCTACTACCGCCGGATGGCGGCCCTCGCCGACGCTCAGTGGTGCAGCCCGGCCCAACTGGACTGGATCAGGCGGATCCGGAGCGAGCAAGCGAACCTACGGGTTGCGCTGGACTTCTGCCTCACTACACCGGGCCTGGCGGAGACCGCTCTGTCCATCATGGTGGCCCTGTGGCAATACTGGGCCGCCATCGGGCTGCTCAGCGAGGCGCGTTTCTGGTTTGATCGGGGGCTGAGCAAGGCCACGGAGCCGGACGGGATCCGGGCCATCGGTCTGCAATCGGCCGCCCACGCCGCGTCCCTCCAGGGCGACATCACCGCGGCGGCGTCACTGCTGGCCGAGGCTCGCGATCTGGCCGCTAGGCTGCACGACCAGCGGGTGCTCGCACGCATCGCCTGCGTCGAGGGCAGGCTCGCCGCCATCAGCGGGGACAGGCCGGCGGCGGTGGAGCGCAGTCAGGACGCCCGCCGCCGGTTCGCTGACCTCGACGAGCCGTTCGGCCTCGCCCAATCACTGCTCTATCTCGGGCTGGCCCACGGAATCCGCGAGGAACAGGACGCGGCGGCGATCGTCTTCGCGGAATGCGTGGCGTTGACCGAGCGCTTCGGTGAATACTGCTTCCGCTCGTTCGCTCTGTGCGGCCTCGGTCTGGCGGCCTGGCAGCTAGGCGAGTTGGAGCAGGCGATGGAGCACCATGCCGCGGCCATCTCCCTGAAATACGCGTTCCACGACCATGCCGGCATCGCTGTCGCGCTGGAGCAGCAGGCGTGGGTCATGGCCTCGGCCGGCCGGCACCACGAGTCCGCGGTCCTGCTCGGCGCGGCCGGGCGGATCTGGCGTGAGACCGGGGCGTCGATCGCCGCCTTCGGGCTCGCCCCGTTCCACCACCGATGCGAGGCGTCCCTGCGACGCGTCCTAGGTCAACGGAAGCTCGAACGCGCCCTGGCGCAGGGCGCGGAACTCGACCTGGACGAGGCCGTCGCCGCGGCTACCCAGGGCACCGGGACTCCTGTCGCCCACCCCGTCGTTCCCGCCGGCGAGCCGGAGGTGCCCCTGACTCTCCGGGAGCGTCAGGTGGCGGACCTCGTCGCCCGCGGCCTGAGCAACAAGGAGATCGCGAGCTACCTGGTGATCGCCCAGCGCACGGCGGAAGGTCACGTCGAGCGCATTCTCGGCAAGCTCGGTTTCACCTCACGGGCCCAGATCATCGCGTGGGTAAAGGACAGCAGCAGGAGCCTCCAGGAACGTACGTGTGAGCCGCAGCGACATGTTGGCGAGCGTGAGCGGATCGCCCCTACCCCGCCCCCGCATCCTCATGGAGATTCTGTAGGTGGAGATTCTGTAGGCGTACAACCTCACGGGTAGTTACGGGCAGCGACTTCGCTGGCGACTGTAGATCATCGACCTCGAGCGGGCGGAGGTCGTCGTGCTGGCCTGCCACTACCGTCCCCGGGTACAGAGGGCACCCAGCCCGGTCGTGTCCATCTCATGTGGAACGTGACAACCTAGTCGAGGTCCAGGTGGAGGTTTTCCGCCTGCTGGGCTGACCGTGAGGAACGCTGATCTCCTCGGCAGCGAGAATGGCGGCGGCGAGACGCTCGGTCGTGACGGTGGCCGGTCATGAGGTCACCTCGGTCGGATCATGCGGCCGAACAGTGCGATCGCCGACGTCTGCAACTCGGCGACGCTGGGCGTGAGTCGCTGCCGCGCGGCGTCCCAGGCGGCGTCCC
>NZ_CDWRCK010000155.1:0-955 GCF_977927595.1 Frankia sp. CcWB3 | reverse complement strand
AAGCGGCCTCCCGGGCGGCGGCCTCCTGGGCGGCGGCCCAGGCGGCCTCCTGAACGGCCCGAGCGGCGTTGCAGGCGGCGACCCAGGCGGCATCCCAGGCGGCATCCCGAACAGCGGGCCAGGCGGCCTCCCGGGCGGCGGCCCGGGCTTGCGCAGCGTGCGACGCTGCATCGCGGACGATGTCACCGATCGCCGCCACATCCTCCAAGCTGGCGATCGGCCTGTGGTTGGCGAGCAGATCTGCATACGCGGTCGGCCCCGGGACCAGGCGTAGCCAGGTCGGCGTGCACACCCGGACGAGCCAATCCAGTGCCAGACACCCGCGCGCCTCGTCCAGTCCGTCGGCGGCCGTACCCATGAGCTGCGGGATGTACGGCTTGAGCTTCTGCCGCTTGCTGTTGGGCAGGACATCGTTCAGGATGCGGCCGAAAGCCCCGAGCACGGGCGAGACACACTCGGGGCGGTCGGACCAGGGCTCGTCGGCGAGGTATGACACCGCCTCCAGGAGGCAGCTGCCCTGCTTCAAGTTGTCATGGCCGCCCTTGGCCAGGACGAGCGTGGCGAGGTCAAGCGCGTGCATCAGACTGTCACCATTCCGGGGTTCGGGCGGGGCGGGGGCGAGGGTTCGTCGCGCCATTGGTAAAGGTGCTTGGGACGCCCGCGGGACCCGCGGTCCAAGATGAGGTCGACGTAGCCGTCCTGATCGAGATCATGGAGGTACCGCTGGACCGTGGACCGGTATCGGCCGATCTTGTCGGCGATTTCCTCCGCCGCGATCGGCTCGGACGCCGAGCGCAGCTCGACGACGATGTCCTCCATGATCTGGCGTGAGCGGTTCCTGCGGAGGCGTAGGTGGACCACTGCGGGAACCTCCTCCCATAGGTACTGTCATTAAATAAGTTGATCACTTGATCTGTGTTTGGGATTCCCGCGTGATCGCCTCGGTACGGTTATG
>NZ_CDWRCK010000154.1:4097-11023 GCF_977927595.1 Frankia sp. CcWB3 | reverse complement strand
GGGCCAGTTCGATGACAAGATCAGCGACAGATCCACGGTATATGCCTGGTCTGTGCCTGGTATGTGTCCCGGTGACGGAGGCGGCTGCTTGGGACGGTTTTGCGGGCGGGCCGCGACGTAGGCTGATCGTGCGGGGGCGGGAGGACGCGATGGCAGTCGAAGAGATGTTCGGCGCCAGCTCCGAGACCGGCGAGGACTGGGTCGACGAACATGGGATGCGGGCCTGGCGTGAGCTGCTGCACTCCCATGCCCACGTGACCCGGGTCCTCGAGGCCGAGCTCGAGGCGGCTCACCGGCTTCCCCTGGCCTCGTACGACGTGCTGGTCCAGCTCGCCGAGGCCCCGAACGGCGAGTTGCGGATGAGCGAACTCGCCCAGGCGGTGCTGCTCTCCCGCAGCGGTCTCACCCGGTTGGTCGACCGGCTGGAACGGGAGGGACTGGTCGCCCGGCGGTCCTGCCCATCGGATGCCCGCGGCACGCTCGCCACCCTCACCCCGCAGGGGCTCGACCGGTTGCGGGCGGCCTCGGGCACCCACCTCAAGGGGGTCGCCCGGCACGTGCTCTCCCACTTCAGCCGAACCGAGCAGGACCTGCTCGCCGAGCTGCTGGGCCGGCTGAGCCCGCCGAGGCCGGGTGGCAACGGCCGGGGGTGCGGCGCGGACGCCTGAGCGGCCACGGCCTGCCGGCGCCACGGCCTGCCGGCACCGCACCCCGGCCGGTACCCCGGCCGGTCATCCGGACGCGGTGATCGGGACCGCCCCCCGCGCGGCGGAGACCAACGCCTCGTAGGTCTCCCGGGAGGTGGTCTCGGCCCCGAGCCCCTGAGGCTTGCTGGCGCCGTGGAAGTCACTGGAACCGGTCGCCACCAGCGAGAGCTCGGCAGCGAGGCCACGTAGCCGGCGCCGCTCGACGGGTAGGTGATCGGGGTGATCGACCTCGAGGCCGGTCAGGCCCGCCTTCGCCATCGCCTCGATCACCTCGGGACCGACCGTGACGCCGCGCCTGCTCGCGAACGGGTGCGCGAACACGCTCACCCCGCCGGCGCCGTGGATGAGGCGAAGCGCCTCCCAGACGTCCGGCTGCTCCTTGCCCACCCAGTACGGTCCGCCCGCGCCGATCCACCGGTTGCTGAACGCGGCCGCCACCTCGGGGATCAGCCCGGTCTCGACCATGACCGCGGCGATGTGGGGCCGGCCCACCGTGCCGGCCGCCAGCTCCAAGACCCGTTCCCAGCGCACCGGATGCCCGTCCGCGGTGAGCCGGTCGACCATCCGACGGGCCCGGGTGGCGCGATGTTCTCGCACCTGGGCCCGGGCCGCCGCGAACGCCGGCTCGGCCGGGTCGAACAGGTAGGCCAGCACGTGCAGGGATACCCAGGCACCTGCTACCTCGACCTGGCAGGAGATCTCGGCGCCCGGCACCAGGGTCAGCCCGGCCGGCAGGGCCGCGGCCGCGCGGCCGATGCCCGCGATGGTGTCGTGGTCGGTGAGCGCGAGGACCGACAGGCCCTGCCCGGCCGCGAGCCGGACGAGGTTCTCCGGTGACTCCAGGCCGTCCGAGGCGGTCGAATGGGTGTGCAGGTCGATGGCCACCCGCTCCATAATGCTTCATAGTGGCAGCTTTTCGCCGCGCGGCGATGATGTGGGCGGGAGGCGGTGGCGGCGGGCGGCAGGCGGGCGGTGAGGCCTACAGGTCCAGATCGGTCAGGACCAGCACCCGCTCCTCGGTGAGGTCGGTCATGGCCGAGCGGACCCCCTCCCGCCCGATGCCGGAACCCTTCGTCCCACCGTAGGGCATCTGGTCGGCCCGGTACGACGGGACATCGCCGATGACGACCCCCCCGACCTGGAGCTCCCGGTGGGCGCGGAACGCGGTGGCCAGGTCGTGGGTGAACACCCCGGCCTGCAGGCCGTAGGCGCTGTCGTTGATCCGGGCGAAGCCCTCGTTGACGCCGTCGACCGCCGCTACGACGATCACTGGGCCGAAGACCTCCTCGCCTACCACCTTGGCGGTGAGCGGAACGTCGGTCAGTACGGCCGGGCTGAGACTCGTGCCGTGGCGCGTCCCGCCGCAGACGAGTGTCGCCCCCGCCTCGACGGCCTCGATGATCCACGCTTCGACCCGTTCCGCCGCCGCGACGTCGATCAGCGGCCCCACGTCGGTGGCCGGGTCGGCCGGATCCCCGTCGTGCAGCGCCCGCACGGCGGCGACGATCTCGGCGAGCAGCTCGTCGATGATCGTGCGGTCTGCGTAGACCCGCTGCACGGCGATGCACGACTGGCCGGCCTGGTAGTTGGCGAACAGGGCGATGCGGCCGGCGGCCCGGGCCAGGTCGGCGGGAGCCGCGTAGTCGGCGGCGACCAGCACCGCCGCGTTCCCGCCGAGTTCGAGGACCACGTGCTTGCGGGGGACCGCGTCGCGGATGGACCAGCCCACCGGGCCGGAACCGGTGAAGGACACCACAGGCAGCCGAGGGTCTGCGATGAGCGGGCCGAGGCGGTCGTTGGGGATCGGGAGGACCGACCACGACCCCTCGGGCAAGCCGGCGTCGGCGAGCAGGTCGCCGAGGAACAGCGCCGACAGCGGCGTGCGCGGGGCCGGCTTCACGATGATCGGCGCGCCGACCGCCAGCGCCGGCGCCACCTTGTGGGCGACCAGGTTGAGCGGGAAGTTGAAGGGGGTGATGCCCAGCACGGGCCCGCGGGGGAAACGCCGGGTGAGCGCGAGCCGTCCCTCCCCGGTGGGATCGGTGTCCAGCCTGGTCAGCTCCCCGGCGAAGCGCCGGGCCTCCTCCGCCCCCCAGCGGAAGGTGGAGCTCGCCCGGGCCACCTCGGCACGCGACCAGGTCAGCGGCTTACCGCTCTCCGCGGTGATGAGACGGGCCAGTTCGTCGCCCCGACGGGCGATCTCCTTCGACACGGCGGCGAGCGCGCCGGCGCGGACGTGGGCCGGCAGCGCCGCGAACGCTGGCGCGACCGCCGCCGCGGCGGCCACGGCCGTCTCAACCTGGTCGGGGTCCGGCTGCGCGACGACGGCGACCTCCGCGCCGTCGAACGGGTGCCGGACGGTGGTCGCCGCCGGCCCGGTGGCCGGCTTGCCTGCCAGCCAGAACGGCGTCGGCTCGCTCATCGCGCGGATGACCGGTCGGCGCGGGCGGCCATCGGGCCGCCTGGCGTCGAGCCGCCTGCCGTCGTCATCACCATCGAGCTCATTCTAGGCGCCCGTGCGGGCGGGGTGCCGGCGGCGCGCCCGGTCCCGCCCGAGGACCACCGACCGGATCCCGGCGGCGGGGGACGATGGCCAGGCCAGGCCAGGCCAGGCCAGGCCAGGGCCGCGGCGCGGGTGGCCGTGGCCGTGGACAGGGTATGTGCGCAGGCAGACGATCAGGTAGGAGCCGACGATGACCATTCCTAACCAGGCGGCGACCGGAACCGGCCTGCCCGCCACCGGCGGCCCGCGGCTGCCCCAGGAGCTGCGTCTGTACACCGAGATCCCCGGCTCGCGGTCCCGGGCACTCGCCGCGCGCCGCGCCGGCGCCGTGGCCCGGGGGGTCGGTGAGACCCTCCCGGTCTACGCGCACGCGGCGGGCGGCGGGGTCGTGGTCGACGTGGACAGCAACTCGCTCATCGACTTCGGTTCGGGGATCGCGGTGGTCAGCGTCGGCAACGCCGCGGACGAGGTTGTCGAGGCCGTGCGCGAGCAGATTGGCCGGTTCACCCACACCTGCTTCATGGTGACGCCGTACGAGGGCTATATCGCCGTCTGCGAGGCGCTGAACCGGCTGACGCCGGGTACCCACGAGAAGCGCTCGGCATTGTTCAACTCCGGAGCGGAGGCCGTCGAGAACGCCGTCAAGATCGCGCGTAGTGCGACCGGCCGGGACGCGGTCGTCGTCTTCGAGCACGCCTACCATGGCCGGACGAACCTGACGATGGCGATGACCGCGAAGTCGATGCCCTACAAGAGCGGGTTCGGGCCGTTCGCGCCCGAGGTCTACCGGATGCCGCTGGCGTATCCCTACCGCTGGCCGACCGGTCCCGACCGCTGCGGGGAGGAGGCCGCCGAGCGGGTGATCGAGCTCGTGCGGGACGAGATCGGAGCCGCGTCCGTCGCCGCGATGGTCATCGAGCCGATCCAGGGGGAGGGCGGTTTCATCGTCCCCGGGACCGGGTTCCTGCCCCGCCTCGCCGAGTTCTGTACGGCTTCGGGGATCGTGTTCGTGGCGGACGAGGTGCAGACCGGGTTCGCCCGGACCGGGACGATGTTCGCCTGCGAGCACGAAGGTGTCGTCCCGGATCTCATCGCCACCGCCAAGGGCATCGCCGGCGGCTTGCCGCTCGCGGCCGTCACCGGCCGTCCGGAGATCATGGATGCCCCCCAGGCCGGCGGCCTCGGCGGCACCTACGGGGGGAATCCGGCGGCCTGCGCTGCGGCTCTCGCCGCGATCGACCTCATCGAGTCCGTGGGCTTGGCCGGCCGGGCCCGCCGGATCGGCGAGATCGCCCTGCCCCGCCTGCACGCGTTGCGCGAGCGGTACGACTTCGTCGGGGACGTCCGGGGGCGGGGCGCGATGGTCGCCCTGGAGCTGGTCCGGGGCGCCGGCGACGACAGCCCGGACAAGGTTCTCACCGCCGCCGCGGCCGCGGCCTGCCATCGTCGCGGCCTGATCGTGCTCACCGCGGGCACCTGGGGCAACGTGCTCCGGCTGCTGCCACCGCTGGTGATTGAGGAGTCGTTGCTGCTGGCCGGCCTCGATCTCCTCGACGAGGCGTTCGCGGAGCTCGCGGCGCGCCGTCAGCCTCCCTTCCCGGCCCGCCCGGAGGCGTGACGGAGGGCTGGAGGGTGACGGAGGGGTGGCGCACCCGGCTGTTCGGCACATCTGCCCAGGTGGGGCGATTGCGGGTGGAAACCTGGTGGGGCGATTGCGGGTGGAAAGCCGAGGGCATACCGGTGCCGGAGTGCCGATGTTCGGCGACATCTCCACCTACGCCAGGAGGCGCCCGGTGACCATTGCTGCGGCCTGCCCGCGCTGTCTCGGACCGCTGCGTCCACCCGATCTGTGGAGCAGCCAGTGGCGGTGTGACGATCACGGGGAGGTGAGTCCCTACCGCACTGCGGTGTCGTCGCGGGAACAGGCGCTCCACGCGCTGTCGAGGACCTCGACGGTCCCGGTCTGGTTGCCGCAGCCGATGCCGGTCCACTGGTACGTCAGCGGTGTCGGCTGGGCCGGTGACGAGCGTACCGGGCCGCGTGCTACGGCAGTCGCCGCCGCCGGGCCCTCCCCGTTGGGCGGGCCGGCCGAGATGGTGCTTGTCGCCGAGGCGCCTCGGGTGGGACTCGGCGCCCGGCTCGCGGGCATCAGCGGTCCCGATCCCGAACCGCTGCCCGGCGTACCGGAGGCGAAGGTCGAGGCCGCCGGGCATCCCACGGCGTTGTGGCCGCTGGTCGTACCCCCCGATCGGGCGGCGTTCGTCGGGGAGGCCCGGGGGGTGTGGCTGTGGCTGGTGCTCTGGCCGGCCGACGCGGCCCTGCTCCTGCTGGAACACCTCGTGCTGCGGGACCTGCGCGACGATCCGCAGCTCGGCGAGCGGTCGTTCTTCGGCGCCTCAAGCCAGCATCTGTCCGCGGGGTCGCTGCCCGGGCGGTGAGCCGCCATGGTCACGGGATTTCGGTCACGGGATCTCGGTCACGGAACCCCGGCCCCGGAACCCCGGCCGCTGGGGGACTTGGTGCACCCGCCCGTAAGCTCGCTCACCATGACGGACGCCGCTGCCTCCCGCACACCCTCCTGGGGAAGCCTCGGTACGGTGGCGCCGCAGCCGGTCCGGGTCGAACCCGCCGAGGTCGACCGTTACCGGCTGGCCGTGATCGTCAACCCGAGCGCGGGTCACGGGCGGGCGATGCGGATGCTCGACGGCGTCCGCGCCGAGCTCGCGCGCTGGGCACGGGACGTCCGGGTCACCCCGACCCGCGACCTCGCCCATGCGGACGATCTCGCGGCGGCGGCCACCGCCCAGGGCCGGGTCGTGGTCGCGCTCGGGGGCGACGGCCTAGCCGGCGCGGTGGCAGGGGGGGTGGCCCGCTGCGGCGGCGTGCTCGCGGTGCTCCCCGGCGGGCGCGGCAACGACTTCGTGCGTGGTCTCGGCCTGCCCCGCGACCCGTGCCGCGTCGCGGCCGGGCTCGCGCACGCCCGGGAACGCCGGGTCGACCTGCCCGAGGTCGGCGGCCGGCCGTTTCTCGGGATCGCGAGCGTCGGCTACGACTCCGACGTCCAGGTGATCGCCAACCGGACCCGGTTCCTGCGCGGCCAGCAGGTCTACACCTACGCGGCGCTGCGGGCGCTGGCTGCCTGGCGCCCGGCGCGCTTCACGGTGACGGTGGACGACCTCGCACCTCGGGACCTGGTCGGGTGGACGGTCGCGGCGGCGAACTCGGCGTATTACGGCGGCGGGATGCGGTTCGCCCCGGGGGCGGACATCGCCGACGGGCTGCTGGACGTCCTGCTGATCTCGCGCACCTCCCGCCTGACGTTCCTGGCGCTGTTCCCGCGGGTGTTCTCCGGGCATCACGTCGACACCCGGCACGTGCGGGTGCTGCGGGCCCGGCGGGTGCGCGTCGAGGCCGACCGGCCCTTCGCCGTCTACGCCGACGGCGATCCGCTGGCGTCGCTGCCGGCGGAGATTGTCGTGCGCCCCGGTGCCCTGCGGCTGCTCGTGCCGGTTATTCCGGGGTCCTGAAGCCGGATTCCGGGGCCGGGCGGTCGGGTTCGGCCGCGGTGGGTTCGGCCGGGTCCGCGGTCTCGGGCCTCGGCGTGGTCTCGGGGGTCAGTGTGATCTCGGGGGTCGCATGGTAGTCGATGCGGCCGGCTGCCTGGGGATAGTGCAGGTCGAAGGCCGGGCGTTCGGAGCGGATGCGCGGCAGCGTCC
>NZ_CDWRCK010000154.1:0-3460 GCF_977927595.1 Frankia sp. CcWB3 | reverse complement strand
GCGTCCAGAAATGGACCTTCCCGAGCCGGTCGTTCATCATCCGGCCCGTGACCTTCGGGAACCAGAAGTAGGTGCCGCCGAAGGCGGCGAACACCACGGTCCCGAAGACGACGTAGTGGAAGTGGCCGACGACGAAGTAGCTGTCGCTGACGTGGAAGTCGATCGGCGGGCTGGCCAGCAGCACCCCGGTCAGGCCACCGAACAGGAAGGTCACCAGGAAACCGACCGCGAATAGCATCGGCGTCTCGAAGGTGAGCTGCCCGTGCCACATCGTGCCGATCCAGTTGAAGAACTTGATCCCGGTCGGCACCGCGATGAGGAACGACATCAGCGCGAAGAAGGGCAGCAGCACCGCGCCGGTGACGAACATGTGGTGCGCCCACACCACGACGGACAGGGCTCCGATGCCGATGGTGGCGAAGACCAGGCCCTTGTAGCCGAACAGCGGCTTGCGGGAGAAAACCGGCAGGATCTCGCTGATGACGCCGAAGAACGGCAGGGCGATGATGTAGACCTCGGGGTGGCCGAAGTACCAGAACAGGTGCTGCCAGAGCAGCGCGCCACCGTTGGCGGCGTCGAACACGTGCGCGCCGAAGCGCCGGTCGGCCTCCAGGGCGAGCAGCGCCGCGGCGAGCACGGGGAAGGCGATCAGCACGAGGATCGAGGTCGCCAGGAAGGTCCAGCAGAAGATCGGCAGCCGGAACATCGTCATGCCCGGGGCCCGCATCGTCAGGATCGTTGTGATCATGTTGACGGCGCCGAGGATGGTACCGACACCGGAGACCGCGAGACCCACGACCCACAGGTCGGAGCCCACTCCCGGCGAGTACACCTTGCTGTTCAATGGCGAGTAGGCGAACCAGCCGAAGGACGCGGTGCCGTCCGGGGTCAGGAACCCGAAGATCACCGCCAGGCTGCCGAACAGGAAGAACCAGTAGGACATCGCGTTCAGCCGCGGGAACGCCACGTCCGGCGCGCCGATCTGCAGCGGCACCAGGAAGTTCGCGAACGCGAACGCCAGTGGGGTGGCGAACATGAGCAGCATCAGTGTGCCGTGCAGCGTGAAAAACTGGTTGTACTGCTCGTTGGAGAAGTACTGCAGCCCCGGGCGGGCGAGTTCCGCCCGCATCATCACGGCCAGGACACCGGCGAAGAGGAAGAACCCGAACGACGTGACGGCGTACAGGATGGCGATGTCCTTGTGGGACGTCGTCCGCAGATAGCCGAGCAAAGGGGTACGTGGCCTGGTGTGCGCGGCGACGACATCCACCGGCTGCGTCCCGCTATCCGCTGCTCCGCCCGGTTCTCTCGGTTGGTGTAGAATCGTCACGTTCGGCTCCCGATGTTCGTCGTCCGCACGGCGCCAGAATGCGCGTGGAAAGCGGCGGACGGGCCGGGGAAAGGCTAACGTGGCGACCGGTGTCCTGGCCGTAGAACCGTCGAGTTTCTTCGGATTTATTCGCGATGCGCAGGCCGGCGAGGCCACCCGGCGGAGGTCATCCGGTGGTCGAATTCCCGTGCCTTTTCCGATGAATCGGGTGGAAAGCGGTCGGCAGTGCGGGCCGGCAGGGCCGGAGCGTGCTGTCGCCGCACGCTCGCTCTCAGGCCGGCCGCGCGCCGGGCCGCCCGTTCTCGACCACCCAGGTGGCATCCGTGGACGTGGGCGAGTGGCGATGTCGGCGACGACCCGCATGTCCGCGCGCCATTCGTCCGGGGTGACGCGAACGCGTGTGTAACCTCGCCGGTCACCGCGAAAATACCGGACATGCGGGTTGAGCCGGGCATTGTTCCGCCGGACGAAGTCCTCGCTGACGAGGAAGAAGGCCGAGCTGATCGAGGTGCAGACGAACTCCGTCGCGACGACCGGCGTCTCGGGCCGGTCGAAATCGACCCGGAGGTCGTTCACCCAGGCGCAGTGGATGTCACCGGAGAGCACCACCGGGTTGCGCACGCCGCTGTCGCGGATCTCCGACAGCAACCGGGCCCGGTAGGGGCCGTACCCGTCGTTCTGATCCAGGTTGGCCAGCCGTGGTCCCTCGCCGAGGGGTAGCTGCCCGTTCAGCTGGGCCAGCATCGTCTGCTGGGCGAGGACGTTCCAGCGGGTCCGCGACGTGGTCAGGCCGTCGCGCAACCAGCGTTCCTGGGCGGTGCCGGCCATGGTGCCGGCCGTGTTGTCCCGGCCCAGGGCGGCGAGCCCGATGCCCTGCGGGGAGTCGCCGGGCTGCCTGGTCCGGTACTGCCGGGTGTCCATGACGTTGAACGTCACCAGGTTCCCGAACGCGAACCGCCGGTAGATCCGCATGTCGGGCGATCCCGGATTCAGCTCCGCCCGGATCGGCATGTGTTCGTAGTACGCCTGGTAGGCGGCGGCACGCTGGCGGGCGAACGCCGCGGGATCCTGCCGTTGCTCCCCGGTGTCGCCGGCCTCGTCGACCAGCCCGGCGTAGTTGTTCTCGACCTCGTGGTCGTCCCAGGTGACGACCCAGGGGGCCACGTGATGAGCGGCCTGCAGGGCAGGATCGGACTTGTACTGGCCGTACCGGTTGCGGCAGTCCGCCAGCGTCTGGAGTTGGTCCAGGCCGGGCCGCTGCGGGGTGGTGTGCCGCCGGTCCGGATAGGTGCTCCTCGGGTCATACTCGTAGATGTAGTCGCCGACGTGGACGACGAGGTCCGGCGCGTCGGCGGCGATGCCGTCGAAGGCCGGCCAATACCCGTTCTGGAAGTCCTGGCATGAGGCCAGCGCGAAGGTCAGGGCACCGCCGGCCGATTCCGGTCCCCTCCCGGGGGCTGCGGCCGTCCGGGTCCGGCCGACCGGACTGAGCACGGTGCCGGCACGGAACCGGTAGAAGTAGTCACGCTCCGGCGCGAGTCCGCGGACGTCGACGTGGACGGAATGCGCGAACGCCGCCTGCGCGGTCTGCGTGCCGGCGCGCACCACATCGCGGAAACCCTCGTCCGTCGCGATCTGCCAGTCGATCTCAATGTCCCGCGTGGGCATGCCGCCGCCCTCGGTCGGCCTCGGTGCGAGCCGGGTCCAGAGGATGACGCCGTCCGGCAACGGGTCGCCGCTGGCGACCCCGAGCCCGAAGACCCCGTCGGTGACGCCCGCGATCGGGGTGGGCGCCCGCAGGGCCGGCAGCGGGGGTCGGGATCGAACCGCCGGAGCCGCTGCAGGCCGCCAGGCTCGCCCCGCCCAGCGCGGCGCCCCCCAGCCCGAGGCCGCTGAGCAGGACGGCACGGCGGCGTGGACCGGCCCCCGGGTTCGTCCCGTGGCCGGACCGGGCGGCGGCGCGAGGACCGGTACCCGGATCGGCGCGTGCCGACGGATCGGTGCCGGCCGGTCGACCAGTCTGACCGGTGGCGGCTGACGGCGAGGGCGCCCGCGGGAATCGGCGGGAACGCGGAGAACCGGCCGCGGCGTCACGGGTCACAACTAGGGCCTGTTTGGGAAGTTCATCGG
>NZ_CDWRCK010000153.1:0-10391 GCF_977927595.1 Frankia sp. CcWB3 | reverse complement strand
CTATGACCCCGCGCTCTCCGCACTGGACCTGCTCGATCCCTCGACCCCGATCGGAGCGGCGGCGGCAGCAGCAGTGGAAGCACTGGCGGTAGAACGACGACAACCATTCCCTCGCCCCACCCGGCGGCGCATCATCTCGGTCGCCAACCAGAAGGGCGGTGTAGGGAAGACGACGACGACGGTCAACCTGGCGGCGGCGCTGGCATCTCATGGCTCCCGGGTCCTGGTAATCGATCTTGACCCGCAGGGCAATGCCTCGACGGCGCTCGGCGTCAACCATCATTCCGGGGTCCCCTCGATCTACGAGGTCCTGGTGGGGGATCGGCCCCTCGACGAGGTCATCGTGAAGTCCGCCGAGGCGCCGGGGCTGTTCTGCGCGCCCGCAACGATCGATCTTGCCGGCGCGGAGATCGAGCTGGTGTCGCTGGTGGCGCGGGAGAACCGGCTGCGGCGGGCCATCGCGAGCATGCAACGGGACGTCGACTATGTTTTCATCGACTGCCCGCCCTCTCTCGGGCTGCTGACCGTCAACGCCCTCGTGGCCGCCCGTGAGCTGCTCATCCCGATCCAGTGCGAGTACTACGCGCTGGAGGGCCTCGGCATGTTGCTGCGCAACGTGGAACTGGTGCAGGCGCACCTGAACCAGGAGCTGCGCCTGTCGACCATCCTGCTCACCATGTACGACTCCCGGACCAGACTGGCCGACCAGGTCGTCCACGAGGTCAAGGAACACTTCGGGGACCGGGTGCTGTCCACCACCATCCCCCGGAACGTGCGTCTGGCGGAGGCGCCGAGCTATGGGCAGTCCGCGCTGACGTACGATCCGACGTCGCGCGGCTCGCTGTCCTATCTGGCCGCGGCGCGCGAACTCACGGAACGGGGTCGGGACTCGAATGGAGCGGCATGATGAGTGCTCGGCGCAGTGGTCTGGGGCGAGGGCTGGGGGCACTCATCCCGGTTACTCCTCCTCCCCTCGACGGTCAGGTGGGCACCGCCTCGGCTGACTACGGTGACTACGCCGACTACGGCAGTGGCTACGGCGGCCGGGGGACGGGTCGCGGCTCCGGCGACAGCACCGGGCCGCTGCCCGTACACGGGGCGACCTTCCGCGAGATCCCCGTCGAGTCGGTCAGCCCGAACCCGCGCCAGCCCAGGACTCACTTCGATGAGGACGCCCTCGAAGAGCTGGCGGCGAGCCTCCGCGAGGTCGGGCTGCTCCAGCCGATCGTGGTACGCGAGGTGGCCCCCGAGCGCTACGAGCTCGTCATGGGTGAACGCCGGTGGCGTGCATCGAAGATCGCCAAGCTTCCACGGATTCCCGCCATCGTGCGGGAGACCGCGGACGACGCCATGCTGCGCGACGCGCTGCTGGAGAACCTCCACCGCCAGCAGCTCAACCCGCTGGAGGAGGCTGCGGCGTACGAACAGCTGCTCCGCGACTTCGGTGCGACGCACGAGGAACTGGCCAGTCGGCTCGGGCGGTCCCGGTCGCATGTCACCAACATGATCCGGCTGCTCGGGCTCTCGCCCGCGGTACAAAGACGGGTGGCGGCCGGCGTGCTGTCCGCGGGCCATGCCCGCGCGCTGCTCTCGTTGCAGGATCCGGACGCCCAGGACCGGCTCGCCACCCGCATCGTCGCGGAAGGTCTCTCGGTGCGGGCCGTCGAGGAGATCGTGGCACTGGACGACGAGACCCCGCGTAAGCGGGCGTCGCGGGCGCCAGGGGCCGCCTCACCGGCCCTGGCGAGGTTCGCCGACCGCCTCTCGGATCGCTTTGAGACCCGCGTGAAGGTGGACATGGGCCGCAGCAAGGGGAAGATCACGGTCGAGTTCGCCTCGATCGAGGACTTGGAGCGGATCGTCGCCGTGATGTTGCCGTCGGCCTCGGTCGACGGCTTGTTGGACTAGGCGTCCGGCTCGGGTTCGCTCGGGGTTCTCTGGGGTTCTCGAGCCGGGCGCGGATCGCGCGGTCCCGGGCTGTGCCGGGCTCCCCCGGGTGGCTGCGCGTCTGTCCGCCGAGTGCCGGGCCATCGCTGTGCTCAGGCGAGATTGCCGGCCTGGCCGACCTTGCGCAGCACGCCTTCCGGCGTCATCGATCCCAGCAGACGTTCCAGGGCGACCTCGACGTCCTCTCGCCAGCTCACCGCGTTCTTCACCTCGAGCCGCAGCCGCGGCCATCGATGGTGAGGCCGGACCGTCTTGAAACCGACCGCGAGGAGATAGTCGGCGGGCAGGATGCAGCGGGTGTCGGAGTTCTGGAGGTCACCGAACGCTTCCACCGCCTTGAAGCCGCGGCGGATGACGTCCTTGGCGACGGACTGGACGAGAATCCGCCCCAGCCCCTGCCCGGTGAACTCATCGACGATCGACGCTGTCATGAGCAGCACCGCGTCCGGTGAGACCGGGCTGGTGGGAAAGGCCGCCGATCGAGGCACGTAGGCCGGCGGAGCGAACATCACGAATCCGGCGGGGACGTTGTCGACATAGGCGATCTTTCCGCAACTTCCCCATTCCAGGAGGGCCAGGGAAACCCACGCCTCCTTCTCGAGGTCGGTGCCGCCGGCCTCCTCCGCGCGGCTCCGGGCCACCGGATCGAGCTCCCAGAAGACGCAGCGGCGGCAGGGCAGAGGGAGATCGTCAATATTGTCCAGGGTGATGTTCGCGATGCGACGGCTCATCGAAAAAGGCGCTCCATGGGTCGGCCACCGGGCCTCCGGTCGCCGAGGTCAACGCCGACGGACGCGGAGGCTGTTACGGAACCAGCCTAGGCTGCCGAGCATGAATTTCCCCCATCGACGCACCGGCCTCGTTTCACGTGAAACGTCAGCCTTGTCGATGGAATGTCTTGGTGACCGGTCAGGTGCGGCTAGCAAGGCGGGGGACGTGAAGCTGGCCCGTCGGCGCGTCCTGCTCGGGTGGGAGAAAGAGCCGTTGGGCCGCGGCGAGCACCGCCTCGGCGACGGTTGCCCGGAATGCGGTGGAGCCAAGGGCCTTGGTGTCATGTTCGTTTGTCAGATATCCGAGGTCGAGCCGTACGGCCGGCATCCGGGTCCGCCGAAGCAGACTCCAGACTTTCGGATGGGTGCGGCAGTCCAGCATGTCGGTCCGGGAGACGATTTCACGGTGGACGAGCTGGGCGAAGCGCTCACCCACGGCGGACGACCCGCGCGCGTTGCCGTAGTAGTAGGCCGATACCCCCTGGGCGTGCGGGGATGGACTGCTGTCGGCGTGCAGCGAGATCAGGAGATCTGCTTCGAGCTCGTTCGCCCGCGCGGCCCGCTCCTCCTCGCTGGGGGACTCGTCCAGTCCGTGGATGAGGTGCGCCTGCAGGCCCGAGTCGAGTAGCCGCGTGGACATCCGGACGGCGAGGTCGGCCATGAGATCCCGTTCGCACAGATTGCCGCAGGCGATGCCCGGATCGTCGCCACCGTGGCCGGGATCGATGGCGACGACGACTCCGAGCAGCGAGGAGCCGTGGGCCAACAGCCGGACAGACTCCCGCAGCACGTCGGGCCGGCCACCAGTGACTGTGCGCTGCAGGCGTTTGAGTTCGCGCAGGGTGTGTGGCCCGCATTGGCCGTCCGGATCGAGACCCCGGTTGCGCTGGAAGTCGCGGACCGCGGACTCGGTGCGTGGCCCGAAGATCCCATCCGTGCGGCCGACGTCGAAACCCATGTTGAACAGGCGCTCCTGGAGCGCCGCCACGTCATCGCCGACAAAAGGGTGCGCGGGACTGTGGTAAAGCAGACGGTCGCCGAGCTTGTGGCGTGCCTCCTCCAAGGCACGCGCCGTGTCTGGACCGAGTATCCCGTCGGCGGACAGCCCCCGGCTCTGCTGAAAGGCGCGCAGCGCGTTGTCGAGGTCTCGGTCGAACCGATCGGCCGGCTTGGCCGGAATGCCGCCGGGAGTACCGTCGACAGCCGGGACCCGCGTGTCCTGGGACGGGTCCGCGGCGGAGGCAGCACCTCTATCCGGGGCACTCTTACCCAGGGCACTCTTACCTGGGTCACCCTTACCCGGGCCGGCCGGATCCCGGCTCTGCCGGGGCGTCACGGGAAGAAAACCAAGATAGGTCAGGGCCGCCCGAACCTCGGCGACGGCGGAACCTTGGTCTCCCAGACGCAGCAGCTTCACCGATGCATACCTTTCAGCTCGCCTGCCCCAACGTGTCCCTGGCGAAACCCGGTGCCCCTGGCGAAACCCGATGGTCGGGGCCACCGCGTCGACGAATGATGCGCCGACGGCCGATTGCTGAATCTCAAGCCTAGGGCATGCCCGTGCGGTCTCGACCGACCGCGAACCGGATCCTCCAGTATTGACCGTGCGTGACCAGGCGCCGTGATACTCCCACGATGCTCGTGACGGCGGGAGAAAGTTCCCGGGCCGCACGTGGTATCCGGTTGTCGTGGGCGAACCGGCGCGGACCAGTCCGGGAACGACGTCGGCCCGCCGGGATCACACCCGGCGGGCCGACGGTGGAACGACCGCGTGACGAGATCAAATGTAGGCCGAGAGGTCACGCAGCAGGGCGGCCTTCGGCTTCGCGCCGACAATGCTCTTGTCGATCGCGCCCTTGACGAACACAGCCATGGTCGGGATCGACATGATCTGGTAGTTCCGGGCGGTCTCCGGGTTCTCGTCGATGTTCAGCTTGACGACCCGGAGCTTCTCGCCATGCTCCTTGGCGATCTCCTCCAGAACGGGTGCGACCATCTTGCAAGGGCCGCACCACTCGGCCCAGAAGTCCACCAGGACCGGCTTGTCGCTCTCCAGTACCTCGGTCACGAAGGTGCTGTCGGTCACGGGGGTGGTGGAACCTGCCATGTTGTTCTCCCTGATGGATGATCTCTTAGTGGACGGGAAGGCGATCAACGGGCCGGTGGTGGCCCGCGGACGGCGCCCGACCGGCCTTCGGGCAGCCGGGTCGGGCAGGCCTGATCCAGCGCCGCTCGGTCGGCCGCTCGGACAGACGACCGGGTCAGGCAGGTTGCGGCGTCGGGGTCACGACCCGGGGAGCCACGGTGGTCACCTCGCCCGGACCCTCCCCGGCGGCGATGAAGCGCTCCGCGTCGAGAGCGGCGGCGCAGCCCGTGCCAGCCGCGGTGATGGCCTGGCGGTAGGTGTGGTCGACCACGTCGCCACAGGCGAAGACCCCGTCCAGGTTCGTCTTCGTGGTCGGGTGCGCGACCGAGATGTAGCCGGCGTCGTCGAGGTCGAGCTGACCACGGACGAGTTCGGTACGCGGAAGGTGACCGATCGCGACGAACAGCCCGGTGACCGGAAGATCCTTCTCCTCACCGGTGACGGTGTCGCGCAGCCGGACGCCGGTGAGCTTGTCCGTGCCCAGGAGCTTGGTGACCTCTGCGTTCCACCGGAACTGGATCTTCTCGTTGGCGAAGGCCCGCTCCTGCATGATCGCGCTGGCCCGGAGTTTGTCCCGCCGGTGGATCACCGTCACCGAGCGGGCGAAGCGGGTCAGGAAGGTCGCCTCCTCCATCGCCGAGTCGCCCCCGCCAACCACCGCGATGTCCTGATCCCGGAAGAAGAAACCGTCGCAGGTTGCACAGGCGGAGACCCCGTGGCCGAGCAACCGCTCCTCGTGTTCGACGCCGAGCATGCGGTAGGCCGAACCGGTGGCGACGATGACCGTGCGGGCGAGGTAGGTCCTGTCCTCGATCTTGACGACCTTCGGGTTCGCCGCGAGGTCGAGCTCGGTGACGTCGTCGGCCACCAGTTCGGCTCCGAACCGCTCCGCCTGCCGCCGCAGGTTCTCCATCAGTTCCGGACCCTGGATGCCGTCCGGAAACCCAGGAAAGTTCTCCACCTCGGTGGTGTTCATGAGCGATCCGCCGGCCGATACCGCGCCCTCGAACACGAGTGGCCGTAGGTTGGCCCGGGCGGTATAGACAGCGGCCGTGTACCCTGCGGGGCCCGAACCGGCAATGACGACATCGCGTATGTCGTCATTGCCGTCGGGCTGGCTGCTGCGGCCGGTGACATCCTGGCCGTCCTCCTGGGCTGTCACACCCGCTCCTTTCATGCTACGGGATCCCTTTCATGCTACAGGATCCCTGTGAGCCGGGTGGGCCCTCGCCGGTACCTGTCGCCCCGGCTTCATCCGAGTTCCTCGTTCATCGGTCCGTCCATGGAGACGGTGCCCGACAGCGACAACCGTCTCCGCGGGCATCTGATTCCATCCGCGCCCGCCACCGGTGCGTGCCACGGCCGGGCTCCCGGCCCCTCTCGATGCGTCAACCCCCACCTCAGTGCCGCAGGGTGGACACGCTGTACCACGGCGCGGTGGAGACGGTGGTGATGCCGCAGCGGGCGTCGACGACCAGCACCCTGGCCACCGCCGGTTGCATGGGCACGGAGAGCACGATCAACAGCGCCGGCTGGTCGTTGTAGACGACGCGGTCGACGGCGAGGATCGTCCCACCCGTCTGCGCCGCCAGGCTCTGGTAGCACGGGCGCAGGCCAGGGGTGTCCAGCACCGAGCGCAACCGGTCGACGTCCACCGTCGCAGGGGTCGTCGCGCCGCCGGCCGCCGCGGGCGCGGGCGGCGGCACGAGCGGCAGCGCCGCGGACCCCAGGATCCGGCCGGCCAGCAGTTCCCGGCCGTGCCGCACGACGTCCGAGGGAGCGACGCTCGCCTGCGAGACCGCCATTATGATGAGGGGAGCGGAGCTGGCGGAGCCGCGTTCGGCCACCACCGAACCGCCGGCCGGGCCGGAGCTGTCCACGGGGTTGGACGCCGCTACCCTGTGATCGACGTTGGCGCTCCGCAGACCGTGGTACACGAAGATCGCCGCCCCGAAGGTGATGAAGGCGATGCAGACCGCCATGATGGACACCCAGTCCCGTCGGGGGCGCGCACCCGACGCACCCGGACGGCTCCGCGGATCCCGGCGCCGGGCCGGTTGATGGTCTGTGAGCCCAGCCCCCGCCCCACCTCGGCCGGGCCGCCGCCTTGGCCTGTTGCCACTCGCCGCCCGCCCACCCGTGCCATCCCCTGGATCGGTGTGGACGGCCTCGGTGTGGACCGCCTCGGTATCCCCCACGAGGGGTTCCGTGCCGGTGGCCCCGGCGGCTCCCGTGGTGCCGGCGAAGCCGGAGCTCGCGGGCCCCGGACCGGTCGGCGCGGCCGGGTTCCGGCCCGGTCCCGGCCGAGAGGGAGCAGGTGCGTGGGCCGCCAGCGCAGCCTGGAGGCGTTCGGCCACCTCGCCGGGCATCGTCAGGGCCGCCAAGCGGGAGAGGTCCGTACGGACCCTGCGGAGGGCGACCATCGACTCCTGGCATGAGACGCAGCCCTCGATATGCTCGCGGACGGAGCGGGGGAGCGGCTCTCCGCCCGCGAAGGCGTCCAGCAGCTCGGCGTCCGGGTGATGCACGTGCGCGCGCAAGCGGCGACCCGCCGGGAAGGGATCGGAGGGAGCCGCCGGTCGGCGTCGGTCACCCGCAGGCTCAGTCGCCATTGCTGATCACCTCCTTCGGCAGATCCGGATGGCGTCGGCCGCGCCCGCGGGGCCGCGGCCGATGGGCCGACCTCCGGTAACGGGCTGCTGCCCCGGTGAGCCCGCCGCATCCTGGTGTCTTCCTTCTGAGACGGCGGGCGAAGCCGCCGGGTTCCCTGACCGGGGGGACCTATCAGGACGGCGAGCTGCGCGCGACCGCGCGAACGCCGGCTTTTCACCGTCCCGACCGGAACTCCCAGCAGCCCCGCCGCCTCGGCGACGGGTCGTCCTGCCACGTCCACCAGCACCACGGCGGTCCGCAACCCGGGCGTCAGCCAGCCCAGCGCCTCCTCGACGTCCAGGTGCAGGTCATGCTCGGCGACGCACCCGCGGGGATTGACCGGATCACGAATCTGGCCTTTCGGGGTAGTCGTCATGGGCACCGTCGGGCGGGCGGTACGGCGGCGCAGCCCAGCTCGGCGTCGGGGCGGCCACCAGGACTTCGGCGGGTGGACCGACTCTCACCGTCCTCTCACCGTCCTCCCGTCAGGACCGGAACGTGATCTCCGCGATCGACCCGCGGTACTGCCCGGCGTTCGACGGCAGCGAGGTCAGCCACAGCACCCAGTACTGCGAGGGGTTCACGTCCGATGACATCGGCAGGACCACCGTGCCGCTGGCGCCCGACTTCTGGGCGACCACGCGGTCGAAGCCGTCGAGCGACTCCGACAGCCTGTCGCCGCTGCGCAGCTCGAACGACACCGGACCCAGGCTGCCGACCGTCACGGTGGCCGAGGTGGGCAGGATCTTTTGCGGAAACGCCATGCGCAGCCCGACACCCGGCTTGAGGTTGCCGAACGTCGCGCTGGTGTAGTTGCTCGTCGTCCACTCCGTCGACGTGTTCCCGTCGAACGCCTTGCCGACATCCGCCGGTTTCTCGGTCTTGGGTTCACCCGAAGGTGCGAACGGGTCGAAGGAGTCCGTGCTGCTTGGCTTGAGGATGGTTCCGGTGGGGGTCGCCGGCACCGTGGTCGGGGTGCCGGGGTTGGCAGCGTTATTCTTTTCGCCGTTGCCACGCAGGGTGATTACGGCGACCACCGCGATTGCGACGACCACCACCAGAGCGATCCACGGCACGGCCCGTCCCAGCGACGGCCCGCCACGGCGCCTCGGGCCGGAACCAGGCGGGTAGCGGTCGGATCCCGCCGGGTAACCGCCACCTCCGGCTGGATAGCTGCGGTCGTCGTACCCACTGCGGCCGTAGCCGGTCCCGCCGCCGCGGGACCCGTGGGGGCCTTCCACCCGGGTGTCGTACCGGGCGTCCCGGCCGGGGCCGGGGTAGCCGGCGGTGTCGGCATAGCGGCCCTGCGCCGGGTAATCCCTCGGCGCGAGGTAGTCCGAGGATGCGAAGGCGTCCACGTCCATCGCCTCGGTGCTGGGCGGGGCGTCACCGAGGCTCATCAACCCGGTGTCGAGCACGGCGTCCACCGGGTTGATCGACTCCAGCTCTTCGACCAGGTCGGCCGCCGTGGTGATGGGCGCCCCGACCCGATCGTCGCCGAGGGTGGCCATGGTGATGGCGTCGAGATCACGCGGAACTGACGAGGCGACCTGTCGGGGAGTCCGCAGCCGGCCGCCCGAGGTGGGTGCGGTGGGCAGACCGCGGTCCCCGCCGAGGGGCCAGTAACCGGTGAGCCCGGCATACAGCAGGCCACCGAGCGCCCGGACGTCGGCCGCGGCGATCAGGTCGGGATTCACCGCCGTGGCGTCGGGGCCGCCGCCTGCGCGGTCGGCCGTGCCTGGGCCGGAACCGTCGTCCCCGCCGATCCCACTCTGGTCGGGCTGGTTACCGTGCCCGTCGAGCTCCGTCGCGGGGAGGGAACCGTCGAGTTCCGCGAGCACCCCGCCGATCTCCAGGTCAATGACCTTGACGGTGCCGTGGCTGGAGACGATGACGTCACCGGGGTTCAGGTCACCGTGATGGATGCCGCGCTCGTGTGCCGCGGCGATGACTCGGGCCGCGGCGAGCACCACGGCGCCGGCCTGCTCCGGGCGTAGCGGCCCGTCGGTGGAAAGCTGACGCAGCGTCTTGCCGTCCACCCATTCCGAGACGACGTAGGAGATGCGTCGGGACTCGGCCGTGGTAGTGGTGGCGTCGTAGGTCGAGGCGGCGCCGGGATGCACCAGCCGACCGGAGTTGATCGCTGCGGTGAGAAGCCGGCGGGCCGCCTGCTCCTGCTCCGGATCCGTGGCCGGCCCGCCGCCGCCCGCGGACGCGGGGCCGTGCTCGACGATGCGTACTGCCACCGGTCGGGCGAGCACCTTGTCGTCGCCTCGCCAGAGGGTGACGGGCCCACGGGTCGTCAACGCGGAGAGCAGACGGTAGCGGCGGTCGAGCACGGACTCGGCGAGGATGGCGGTGCCGGAGTGCGGCGTCGCACCCCGGACTCCGGGCGCGTTCGGGTTCACGTCGTTATCGACGTCCCCGGCCTGCGGTCGGTTGCTTCCGTCGACCACAGCGCCTCCGTCGTCCACGGGCCCGGCGTCCACAATCCGCCGTCGGGCTTCCCTACCTCACCCGGGCAGGGGTTCCGCCCAGCGTGCCGCCACCGTAGGCGGACACCCCGGGTACCCTCCGTCGCTCTGACCAGCCGCCTCGATGAACGAAGCGACGAGCGGGAGGCTGCGCCTGGTTTACCGGCGACGTTGGGTGGGGCCCGCGCACAGCGTGTCCAGTGTACGAGGAGGTCAGAAGGATCTCGCGAATGTCTTGGGACAACCCGCCCATGTGTACCGACTGTGACGATCGGCGAGCCGATTCTTTCGGTGACGTGCGAGGATGCCCCGGGAGTAACGACGACAAGGATCTTTCTGGTGCCGGCGGGATCGTCTCGGCTGGCCCCTAGGGCCTGTTTGGGCAGTTCATCGGGGCAGCCA
>NZ_CDWRCK010000152.1:0-10391 GCF_977927595.1 Frankia sp. CcWB3 | reverse complement strand
GCCTCATACCCCGCGATGACCCCCCGTTGCAGATCCACGATCGGCTGGAAGAACAGCACGGGTTCGTCGGGATCGGCGAGAACCCGGCGTAGGTCGGGCCGGTCGTCGCCACGCGTCCCACCCCCGTCGCTGTTCTTCGACCGCCCGGGGGCCCGCCCCACCGGCTGCGGGCAGCGTCCTGCCCTCGGCCGCGCCACCGGGCGAAACAGCCGCGTCGCCGACATCGGGGCGGTCGCTGGACGGAGGTCCCGCGGGAATCCGCTGCCGAGTAATCATGCGCCGTGCACCCCCCTCGCATCGAAGCACGTCGCACCTGTCCTGTAAGTGATTTTCTTACCATCCGGCCGCGATGCCGGGTGCGAGTACCGTCCGGAGTTGTGAATCCTGCGCTCTTTTGTGCGACCAGCGGGTGGCGGTCGGATTGCTGTTCATCGTCCTTCCCGTGCCCCCGGCGCAAGAACGGCGGTTTCTGGGCGCCGGAGGCGTCGTTCATCGTTGATCCGTCGCCAAAACGGTCATTGCTCGCCAGGATTTTCGGGTGCCGACGCGAGGCGTGCGAGTAGTCCGAGTCGGCCGATGGAAATCAATCCAGCAACAACGGGGGTGAACTTTATTCGGCGAGGTGGTGCGCTACGATTACTCAAGGTGATCGAATGTGGAAGTGTGGGTGGCGTTCCGGAGGCGAGGTTAGGCTGAGGTAGTGGTATAGCTACCATTCGCAGTTATTCGGGGGTGATTCGCGGCCGTTCGGGAGTACGATGACGGCCGCCGGGGCGGTGGCCCGTCGTGAGCGGACCCGTGCGGACCCGCGGTCGGCCGCTACAGTCGGCCCATGAGGCTTGCAGTGATCGGCGGTGACGGGATCGGCCCCGAGGTGGTGGCGGAGGGGTTGCGGGTGCTGCGCGCGGTACATCCCAAGGTCGACATGACCGAATACGACCTGGGTGCCCGGCGCTGGCACGAGACCGGGGAGACGCTGCCCGACTCGGTGCTGGAGGAACTGCGCGGTCACGACGCGATCCTGCTCGGGGCGGTCGGTGATCCCGGCGTGCCCAGCGGTGTCCTCGAGCGTGGCCTGCTGCTGCGGCTGCGGTTCGAATTCGACCATCACGTCAATCTCCGGCCGGTGCGGCTCTACCCGGGAGTCCGCTCGCCGTTGGCCGGCGATCCGGCTATCGACATGATCGTGGTGCGGGAGGGCACGGAGGGGCCGTACGCGGGCGCGGGGGGTGTGCTCCGGAAGGGGACGCCTCACGAGGTGGCGACCGAGGAGAGCCTCAACACCCGGTACGGCGTCGAGCGCGTCGTGCGCGACGCGTTCCGGCGGGCCGATCGACGCGAGCGTCGCCATCTGACTCTCGTGCACAAGAACAACGTGCTGACCAAGGCCGGCGACCTGTGGTCGCGCACCGTGGCCGAGGTGGCGCCCGAGTTCCCCGACGTGCGCGTCGACTACCAGCACGTGGACGCGGCCTCGATGTTCTTCGTGACCGATCCGGGCCGGTTCGACGTCGTCGTGACGGACAACATGTTCGGCGACATCATCACCGACATCGGCGCGGCCATCACCGGCGGGATCGGCCTGGCCGCCAGTGGCAACCTCGATCCCTCCGGTGCCCACCCGAGCATGTTCGAGCCCGTGCACGGCAGCGCCCCGGATATCGCCGGCAGGCAGCTCGCCGACCCGACGGCCACCGTCGCCTCGGTGGCGATGCTGCTCGATCATCTCGGCCACGCCGAGGAGGCGGCGAAGGTCGAGGCCGCCGTCGCATCCTCCCTGGCGGATCGTGCCGCCGCGGGAGCGGCCCAGCTGTCGACCCGGGAACGCGGCGAGGACCTCGCCGCGCGGGCGGCGGGCTGAGTCCTCGCCACCCCGGTCCTCGCGCCACCCCGCCACGCCACCGGTGGAGGCCGGATGGTTGATTGCCGCGGGGGCCCTTCCGGTCCAGGTGCGTCGTGGTTATTCTCTACGGGAGCCGTAGATCCGGTAAGATGGCAGCCGACAGGGCCCCACCACGGCGAAGATCGGCGGATTCGTCATCTCCTGTTCGCTTCGTCGTACTTTGGCCTGGAGTCGCCGTGCCTATCACCCCAACCTCGAAGATCTGGATGAGTGGAGAGTTCGTCGACTGGGACGACGCCCGCATCCACGTGCTCAACCCGACCCTGCACTACGGGTGGGGTGTGTTCGAAGGCGTCCGCTGCTACGAGACGGCCCAAGGGCCCGCCGTGTTCCGGCTGACGGACCACATCGCCCGTCTCTACCGCAGTGCCAAGATTTATGTGATGGAGCCGTCCTTCACGCCGGAGCAGGTCGTCGCGGCGACGAAGGAGACCATCGCGGTGAACGACATCGCCTCCTGCTACATCCGGCCGCTGATCTACCTCGGTTACGGTGAGATGGGGCTCAATCCGTTGCCTTCTCCTGTCGAGGTCATGATCGCGGTGTGGCCGTGGGGCGCCTACTTCGGCGAGGAGGCAGAGGAGAACGGCATCTGCGCGATGATTTCCTCCTGGAAGCGGAACGACCCGAACATCACGCCGCCGGCGGCCAAGGCGTCCGGGCAGTACCTCAACTCGTCCCTGGCGAAGGTCGCGGCGGTCAAGGCCGGTTACGACGAGGCGATTCTGACCAGCCCCAATGGCCACATCGCCGACGGCACCGGGGAAAACGTCTTCATCGTCTCCGGACGCAAGGTCATCACTCCGCTCCTCACGGATGGTCCGCTCGGTGGCATCACCCGCGCCTCGATCATGAGGATCGCCGCCGATCAGGGGTACGAGGTGATCGAGCAGCACATCGTGCGCACCGACCTCTATCTGGCTGACGAGGCGTTCTTCACCGGCACGGCGGTCGAGATCGTGCCGATCGTCGAGGTGGACGACCGGCAGGTCGGGAGCGGGAAGCCGGGCCCCGTCACCCGGGAGCTGCTGGAGATCTTCCACCGCGCGACCCGGGGGGAACTGGACCGATACCAGGAGTGGAACGAGTTCGTCCAGCAATAACGCCGTGGCCGGCGTCGCGGGCGTTCGCGCGTTGCCCCGCGTCCCGGCCAGGGTCGTGAGCCCGGCCCCGCGTGGCCGGGCTCACATAATGCCCACGCCGAAGCATCGTGTGCTCTGGTCAACATGGCCGGCAGGGCCTACCGTCGCGAGTAGCAGTTTTCACGAATGCACAAGCGTCGGGAGGGCGTCGTGCGGGTTTCGGAGGCTATGAGCTCCCTTGTTCTCATGATCGGCCCGGGGCACACGCTTCGCCAGGCGGCGAGGCTGATGGCGGCGCGCAAGGTGGGTGCCGCGGTCGTCCACGATGCGGACAGTGAGGGCTACGGGATCCTGACCGAACGGGACGTTCTGCGATCGATCGCCGCGGCTCAGGATCCGGATGTCGAGATCGCGGGCGACCATCTCACCCGCGATGTCGTCTTCGCGGATCCGGAGTGGTCCTTGGACGAGGCGGCTGCCGCGATGCTGCGGGGCGGTTTTCGGCACCTTATCGTGACCTCGGGCGGTGGCGTAGCCGGAATCCTCTCCATGCGCGACGTGGTACGTTGCTGGAGTAACCATCATGTTACGGTATGATGTCTACCGTGTCGTACGCCGGGGATGCTTGCGGTCTGCCGTCGAATCCGATCCCGTCGTCCGGGGTATCTGGGGAACATGAGGCAGGCGGACGGCGCTACGGTCACCGCATGCACGACAACGAGGCGGTCGCCCTGCTCCGAGCGACCACGCTGCTGAAGGAACTGCAGGAGGAGGACCTGTTGCGGCTCGCCACGCGAGCCGTCACGCGACGTTTCCGGCGTGGACAGGTTGTCTTCACGGAAGGTGAGACCGCCGACACTCTTCTGGTGGTCGCCTCCGGGCGGTTGAAGGTGCTCACGAAGGCCGATGACGGCCGTGATCACGTTTTGAACATTGTCGGGCCACGGGAAACCCTGGGAGAACTCAACATCGTCGAAGGGGGTACCCGGTCCGCCGGCGTCGAGGCGCTCGAACCGAGTACTGCGCTGGTTCTCGACCGCACCGCGGTCTGGGAACTCGTGCGGGAACGGCCGGCCGTCGCCGAGCAGCTCATCCGAGCACTGGTGGCGCACGTGCGACGCCTCACCGGAGCGAATGCCGACCTCGTCTTCCTCGATCTGCCGCGACGCGTGGCCAAGTTGCTCCTGCTGCGGATGCGGGAGGCGGGGCGTCCAATGATCGAACTCGGCCTCACGCAGACCGAGATCGCCTCGCTGCTCGGCGGTTCCCGCCAGTCGGTGAACCAGGCGTTGCGCGAGTTCGAGCGGAGGACCTGGATCCTCTCGGAAGGTCAGACCATCACGATCCTGCAGGTCGACCGGCTACGCCGGTTTGCGGGGGACTGAGATCCTCCACTGTGGCGCACGCCACATCCGTCACATGTCGGGCCTGTTACATCGTAGGCTTGTCACCCGGCGGCGAACCCGTCTCCGTCGCGCGCTTCGGTCGCTGACCCCTGGGGCCGGGCGCGTGGCGGCCCCAGGTTCCCGAACTCTGCTCGGTTCGGCGTGCCGGAGGTTGTCCGGACCGCTCGGCTCGGCCGGGGCGGAACGGCCCAAGATCCTTGCGGAGGGGCGCCCCGTGCGGCCATACGATCCCGATTCCCTGCACATCTATGACACGACATTGCGGGACGGTACCCAGCAGGAGGGGTTGTCGCTCTCGGTCGGCGACAAACTCGCGGTGGCCCGTCACCTGGACGATCTCGGTGTCGGTTTCATCGAGGGCGGCTGGCCGGGATCGAACCCGAAGGACGCGGAGTTCTTCACCCGGGCGCGCGGCGAACTGAACCTGACGACCGCCGTGCTGACCGCCTTCGGGGCCACCCGGCGGGCGGGCCGCGCCGCCGCGGACGATCCCCAGGTGGCGGCGCTTCGGGACGCGGGGACCTCGGTGGTCTGCCTGGTCGCCAAGTCGGATCTGCGCCACGTCGAACGTGCCCTGCGCACCACCCCGGCCGAGAACCTCGTGATGATCCGGGACACCGTCGTGCATCTGCGCGCGGAGGGAAAGCGGGTCTTCGTCGACGCCGAGCACTTCTTCGACGGCCATCGGGTGCATCCCGCCTACGCCCTTGAGGTCGTCTCCGTTGCGGCCGAGGCCGGTGCCGAGGTCGTCGTGCTGTGCGACACGAACGGCGGCATGCTCCCGGCGCGGATCGGCGCGGTCGTCGCCGATGTTCTCGCCACGACCGGCGCCCGGCTCGGTATCCACTGCCACGACGACGCCGACTGCGCGGTCGCGAACACCCTGGTGGCGGTGGAGGCCGGCGTCACCCACGTGCAGGGCACCACAAACGGCTACGGCGAGCGGTGCGGGAACGCCAACCTGCTGAGCGTCATCGCGGGTCTGGAGACCAAGTTGGACCGGGCCGTGCTGCCGCCCGGGCGGCTGCGTGAGCTCGTCCGGGTCTCCCACGCGATCGACGAGGTCACCAACTCCGTGCCCGACCCGCACCGGCCGTACGTCGGGGCCAGCGCCTTCGCGCACAAGGCCGGCCTGCACGCCAGCGCCGTCAAGGTCGATCCGGACCTGTACCAGCACATCGACCCGGCGGTCGTGGGCAGTGACATGAGGATGCTGGTCTCGGAGCTCGCCGGTCGGGCGACCATCGAACTGAAGGGCCGTGAGCTCGGCCTTGACCTGTCGAACCAGCGTGAGGCGCTCGGACGGGTGGTGGACCTGGTCAAAGAGCGGGAGGCGGCCGGGTACGTCTACGAGGCCGCGGAGGCCTCCTTCGAACTCCTGCTGCGCGACGAGGTGGCCGGCCGGCAGCGGTTCTACACCCTCGAATCCTGGCGCGTCATCGTCGAGCAGCGCCCGGGCGGCGAGGTGGTCAGCGAGGCGACGGTGAAGCTCACCTCGCACGGCGAACGCCACGTCGCGACGGCGGAGGGGAACGGACCGGTCAACGCTCTCGACACGGCACTGCGCAACGCGCTGGAGAAGGCATATCCGGGGTTGGCCGATCTGGACCTGGTGGACTACAAGGTTCGGATCCTCGACGGCAAGCAGGGGACCGGCGCGGTGACCCGGGTCCTGGTGGGAACCAGTGACGGCCGCGAGTGCTGGGACACGATCGGCGTGGACGAGAACATCATCGCCGCCTCCTGGGCGGCCCTGGAGGACGCCGTCGACTACGGACTGCGGCGGCAGGGAGAGCGCCCAGACCCGGACGCGGCCTGACGCCGGGCCCCAACCCCCGGGAGTGGCCCCGCCCGGGCGTGGGTGCTCCCGTTGTACCGCCCGCGGAGCAGCCCGCCGCCGCGGGCCGGGCCGCCGGCTACGTGGGTCAGTCCTGCGGGATCTCCTCCCACCACTGGCACCACCAGTCGCCGCCGACCAGAACGCGTAGCTTCGGGTGCCAGCAGTAGGTGATGTCCTTGTCGGCGTCCAGGTAGTATAGGCAGTTGTCGCACCGCTCGTCGCCGTTGGGTTTACCCCGCAGGATCGCGTCTTCGGCCAGGTGGCCCAGTTTGACGCTCAGTTCCTCGTCGATCGGCTTCGGCTCGGGTGCGCCGACATCGTAGACGGGGGTGGTGTCGGTCTCGCTCACCGTTTTCCTTTCCCTTTCCTCTGCCGGGTAACTTGCCGGGCAGCTCCGCGGTGATGTCGGCCGTCCGCGTCGGATCTGGTCAGTACGGGACAGCGGGAGCGGGTGGCTGCCATCCGCTGGTGGACCAGCTGGTGGACCAGGCGCGGGTTCTAGCCTAATTCTCGGTCACTCGTCACCGTTCTGGCGAACTTGATCAGCCCCGGCCGTGGTCATGTCGGTCATACGAGTCATACCCGCGGTGTGGCGGGGCCGCCCACCGGCCGGTCGGGTCAGCTCCTTCCGCGGGCTCGGTACGGTCTGGGGGTGCGTATTGCGAGGTTTACCGATGGTTCGGAGCCTGGGTTCGGGGTCGTGGAGGGGTCGATCGAGGCGGGTACGGCCGTGATCTCCGGCATCACCCCGCATCCGTTCGGTCCGTTCTCCTTCACCGGCGTCCGCCGGGGGCTCGGCGACGTGCGGCTGCTCGCTCCCGTGCTGCCGAGCAAGGTGCTCTGCGGGGGCAAGAACTATGCCGACCATGTCTGGGAGATGGGCGGTGACACCCCGCCCGAGTGTCCGATCCTCTTCCTCAAGCCCTCCACCAGCGTCGCCGGCCCGGGCGATCCGATCACCCTTCCGTCGGACAGCGAGCGGGTCGACTTCGAGGGCGAGCTGGCGATCGTCATCGGCCGGCTGTGCCGTGACGTCCCGGTGGAACGGGCCTTCGAAGTGGTGCTCGGCTATACCTGCGCCAATGACGTGACCGCTCGCGATCAGCAGAAGGCGGACGGCCAGTGGACCCGGGCCAAGGGCCATGACGCCTTCTGCCCCCTCGGTCCCTGGATCGAGACGGATCTCGACCCGGCGGATCTGACCATCCGCACCACCCTGGACGGCGAACTGCGCCAGAGCTCCCGAACCGGCCTGCTGCTGCGCGACGTCCCCTCGTTGATCGCCTACATGTCGTCGGCCATGACGCTGCTACCCGGCGACGTGCTGCTGACCGGAACGCCCGCGGGCGTGGGGCCGATGTCACCGGGGCAGACGGTGGCGGTGACCGTCGAGGGCATCGGGACGCTCACCAACCCGGTAACGGCTCGCTAGCGCCCGCGGCGCGATCCTCCGCCGGATGACTGCCGGTCGGGTGGCTGCCGGTCATTCCCGATGCCCCAGCCACGGGACGTGACGGGATGACCGGCGTGCATCGGCACCCCGGCGCGCTGATGTGCTGTCTGCATGAGGTACAGTAGGCAGCGCCCGAACAGGGCCCATGGGGTATGGGGTAATTGGCAGCCCAACGGATTCTGGCTCCGTTAGTCTAGGTTCGAGTCCTGGTACCCCAGCTGCATCAGATCTGCCGCTCGGTCGAAACTGGCCGCTATACTGTATAGTGTGACACGCGCATAAGCGCGTAAGTAAGAACCAGAGTCTTGGCCCCGTCGTCTAGCGGCCCAGGACGCCGCCCTCTCAAGGCGGTAGCGCCGGTTCGAATCCGGTCGGGGCTACACGGCGGTTTTATCTTCGATTCTTCGCAGAGGACGAGAGCTACGCCCTCGCACCAAGACGGACCATCGATGGCCCTCGGATTCCTCTCCGGGGGCCATCGTCATGTCGGGCGCGATCCGGCCTACCGCATAACCTCGAACCGCAGCATGGTCGCGGGGTGGCGGGCCATCGTGCACGCGCGGCAGCCGCAGGACGCTGGGCCTCCGCGGCCGTGGACCACTTCGATCTCGGTGTCCGGGGTCGAGGCCACCAGGCGTAGCTGGGGGCGCGCGACCCGGGCCATGACGGCGGTCAGCGCGGGATCGTCGGTGGCACCCGGCTGCGGCGGGCCGATCCGACCCGCGGTCGACGGGGCGATCGCGGAAGCGGTCGAGGCTGCCAGGGCCACTGGGGCTGTCAGGGCCACTGGGGGCACGGTGTCCTCCTCCATGGGGGGCTGTCTCGGGGCCACCCCGCGGACCACAGCCTGGCGGGGAGGGCGAGGCCCGCGCCATGCTCCGTTGAGCCCGGTACCAGGTGGTGCAGATGGCCTAGTCAAACCTGGGCATTGTCGCCATGCGACACCACCCTTGACAACCATGGTGCTCCAGCACCGGATCGGTACAAACTTGCGCGGATGTCCACCGTCAGTCCATCGGCACCCGAACGCGCACGGCGTCGGCATGGGAGTGCGCACGTGGGGCGCGCCGCCCGCCATGCTGGTCGGCTGCGCCCGCCGGGATCGGCACCGGAGCAGGTGGACGTCCTGCCGGGAGCCGCCCGGCGCATCACCTCGCTGCTTCCCCAGGGCCGCGGTCTGCCCATCGAGGACTGGACGGCCCGTCACACGTTGATGTGCCTGGTGCTGGCGATACACCTGCCGGTCATCGTCTGTTACGCGATCTGGCGCGACCTGAGCCTCGTGCACGGCTTTCTGGCGGCCAGTCTGCCGGCGCTGCTGTTCGCCTCCGCGGTGGTGCCCGGCCGCCGCCGGGTCCGTGCCCTGGCCGCCAGCCTCGGGCTGCTGTGCTGTTCGGTCGTCCTCGTCCATTTTTCGAGCGGCCTCACCCCGATGTACTTTCACTTCTTCGTGGTCGTCGCATTGATCGCGCTCTACGAGGAGTGGACCGTCTATCTGCTGGCGATCGCCTTCGTGTTCGTCGCCAACCTGGCGATCGGCAACATCATTTCGGCCGACGGGGAGCTGCTGGACAACGCCTGGCTGGTGGCCGGCCTGCATGCCGGCTTCATCTTCGCTCTTGCCTGCGCACAGATGGTCTTCTGGCACTACAACGAGCAGTCCCGCCGCCGGGTGGAGCACTACCGGCAGCAGCTCTACGAGGGTCAGCAGAGCCTGATGGCCCGGTTGGAGGAGACCGACAGGATCCGCAGCGACCTGGTCGCGACGGTGTCGCACGAGTTCCGCACGCCACTGACCGGTATCCGCGGAAACCTGCTGACCATCAAGCGCCGTCGCGACCGGCTCTCGGACGCCCAGCTCGACGATCTGCTCGATGCGGCGGTGAACTACTCCGATCGCCTCTCCCGCCTGCTGGAGAACATGCTCACGGCCGCCACGGCCACCGGCACGGACGAGACCACCATCGCCGATCTGCCGGAGGTCGTCCGGCACGTGCTCGCCACGCTCTCGTACACCGGGTCGCCGAGCAGCGTGACGGTGGATCTTCCGCTGGAGCTGCCGGTGCGGATGGCCCGACAGGCCCTCATCCAGGTGGTCGCGAACCTCGTCGACAACGCCCTGGTGCACTCCTGGCCGGGAGCGCCGGTACGGCTCATAGCCGGCCGGGTGGGCGACGAGGTCGTCCTGCGCGTCCGTAATCCCGGGCCCGATCTCGACCCCGACACCATCCGCCAGCTCTTCGAACCGTTCACCCAGCGGGACGGCACGGCGACCCGCCCCACGGACGGGGCCGGCATGGGGCTCTACGTCGTGCGACGCCTCGTCGAGGTACACGGGGGACGGCTGCGGATGTCCTCGGAGAACGGCGAGATCATCGTCGAGGTGGACCTGTGGGCGGCGACCAGCCTGGCGGCGCTCGCGCCGGAGCCTGAGGCGGAACTGCCGGTTCCGATGCCCCTGCCGCGCAGTATCCGGGTCGACGAGGAGCCGGGTAAGCCACGGCTTACCGGCGGGCCGCTCGCTGGTCCCCGGGACGACATCCGCTCGTTGCCCATGGACCGTCTCGGCTGAGCGGGGCGGGAAGACCGTTCCTCGTGCCGGGCTGATCCCCGTGCCGGGAAGGCGCCGGGACCTGCCCAGGCGGCGGCCCGATGGTCAGGCGTTCAGTTCTTGGCCGTCGATGTCGGGGTCGGGGCCGGGGCGGAC
>NZ_CDWRCK010000151.1:0-10731 GCF_977927595.1 Frankia sp. CcWB3 | reverse complement strand
GAAACGCGCAAGTTATTTCATTTCGACTCCTAAGGGCCAGGCATAAAACGAGCGCCGGCTGTAACGGCTCGACTCGAGCCGCGCGGCTGGCCCCGGCCCGCGCGGCTGGTCAGGCCGGCGGGTTCTCGCGCCAGCGGGCGGTGATCGGCAGTCGGCGGTCGCGGCCGAACGCCTTGGAGGTCACCTTCGGCCCGGGCGGGTTCTGTCGGCGCTTGTACTCGGCGAGGTCGACGAGCCGGATCACCTTGTCCACCACGGCCGGATCGTGCCCGGCCGCGATCAGCTCGGCCCGGCCCTGGTCGTGGCTGACGTAGTCGTCCAGGACGGGATCGAGGATGCCGTAGTCGGGCAGCCGGTCGGAGTCGAGCTGGCCCGGGGCAAGCTCGGCGGACGGCGCCTTGACGATGATCTCCTCGGGAATGGGCGGCACCTCGCCACGCTTCTCCGCGGCGGCGTTGCGCCAGCGCGCCAGCTCCCAGACGCGGGTCTTCGAGACGTCCTTGATGGGGGCGTAGCCGCCGGCGCTGTCTCCGTAGAGGGTGGAGAACCCCGTTGCCAGCTCGCTTTTGTTGCCGGTGGTGAGGATCAGGTGCCCATGCTGGTTCGACAACGCCATGAGCAGCGTTCCGCGCACCCGGGCCTGCAGGTTCTCGTCCGCGAGGCCGTGCAGCCCGCCGAGGGGGGCGGCGGCGGCGCGGAACGCGGCGGCGATCGGCTCGATGGGCACCACGGCGTGCCGCGTGCCCTGGCGGCGGGCGAGCTCGGCGGCGTCGGTCACAGAGTGCCCCGACGAGTAGCCCGAGGGCAGGGCGACGGTGTGGACGGCGCCGGCGCCGATCGCGTCGACCGCGATGGTCGCGACGAGCGCGGAGTCGATACCGCCGGACAGCCCGAGCGCCACCGAGGAGAAGCCGTTCTTACGGATGTAGTCGCGGGTGGCGGTGACCAGCGCGGTGTACAGCTCCCCGGCGGGCTCGGGGCGGTCGGCGACGACCGGCGGCAGGGGGGTGAACGGTGCCAGCGGCTCGGCGGCCAGTATCGTGCGCGTCACCGTCATCGTCGTGCCATCCTCGGCGTCGATGGCCCCGGACACCGCCCGCGCCGGGCCGGGACCGGCCGCGGGCAGGTCCAGGTCGGTGATCAGCAGCGCCTCGCTGAAGACCGGGGCCCGCGCGACGAGCTCCCCCGCGGCGTCGACGACGAGGGAGTCCCCGTCGAAGACCAGCTCGTCCTGCCCGCCGACGAGGTTGACGTAGGCCAGGGCGGCCGCGGCCTCCCGGGCGCGCTCGGCGCACAGGGCGTCGCGCTGGAAGGACTTCCCCTGCTCGTAGGGGGAGCCGTTGATGCACAGGACGAGGCCGACCCCGGACCGGCGGGCCACGGTGATCGGCCCGCCCTGCTGCCACAGGTCCTCGCAGATCGTCACGCCCACGTCGATCCCGTGCAGCCGCAGCACCGGAAAGGCCGTGCCGGGCACGAAGTAGCGGAACTCGTCGAAGACGCCGTAGTTCGGCAGGTGATGCTTGGCGTAACGCGCGACGACCTCGCCGCCCCAGAGCACCGCGGCGGCGTTCTGCGGTTCACCGGCCGGGCGTCCCACACTCGGCGCGGGTTGCGCGGACGCATCGAGGTAGCCGACGACGACGGCGATCTCGCCACACCCCTCCTCGGCCAGCCGGCGGGCCAGGGCCACCAGCGCCCGCTGGCTCGCGGCGACGAAGGACCGGCGCAGGACGAGGTCCTCCGGCGGATAGCCGGTCAACGTGAGTTCACCGAAGGCGATCAGATGAGCGCCGTCGGCGACGGCCCGTTTCGTCCAGGTACTGACCAGGTCGGCGTTACCAGCGAGATCCCCGACGGTCGTGTCCACCTGGGCGAGGGCGATCCGCAGCTGGGCCATGGTTGCAGCGTAGGCGGTCGCGGCGTGGGCCGTTAGGTCCCGTGTCGGGAGGGTAGGTAACACGCCGTTGGCGGACTGGTTGCTACCAGGCAACATCACAGCGACGAACGGATGTAGTCGCTATGCTCGGGATAAGCACATCGGGTGGCCCGTATCGTCGAGTCCACATCCTCAGCGCGGAGGCACTATGGACAAACAGCAGGAGTTCGTTCTCCGGACTCTGGAGGAGCGGGACATCCGCTTCGTTCGGCTCTGGTTCACCGACGTACTTGGGTACCTGAAGTCGGTAGAGATCGCCCCCGCGGAGCTCGAGGGGGCGCTGGCGGAGGGTATCGGTTTCGACGGGTCCGCCATTGAGGGCTTTGCGCGGGTACACGAGGCCGACATGCTGGCCCGGCCCGACCCCTCCACCTTCCAGGTGCTTCCCTGGCGCGGTGAACATCCGCTCACTGCCCGGATGTTCTGCGACCTCGTGATGCCGGATGGCACGCCCGCCGCCGCCGACTCGCGCTGGGTGCTGCGGAGCGCGCTAGCCAGGGCGGCCGACGCGGGGTTCACGTTCTACACCCATCCGGAGATCGAGTTCTTCCTGCTCAGGGAGCCGCCGAAACGCGGTGGCCCGGTGCCCCCGCCGGTGGACGAATCAGGCTACTTCGACCTGACCCCCAATGACATCAGCCATGATTTCCGGCAACAGGCCATCAGCATGCTCGAACGGCTGGGCATCTCGGTGGAGTTCAGCCACCACGAGGTGGCCCCCGGCCAGCAGGAGATCGATCTCCGCTACGCCGACGCCCTCACCATCGCCGACAACATCATGACCTTCCGCCAGGTGGTCAAGGAGGTGGCGTTGCGGCAAGGTATTTACGCCACCTTCATGCCTAAGCCGTTCGGTAACCAGGCCGGGTCGGGGATGCACACCCATCTGAGCCTTTTCGAGGGTGACCGCAACGCCTTTCACGACCCGACCGATGACTATCAGCTGTCCAAGGTGGCGAAGGCCTTCATCGCCGGGCTCCTCGCGCACGCCGCCGAAATCACCGCGGTGACCAACCAGTGGGTGAACTCCTACAAGCGGCTCATCGGCGACCAGCGGGTCGGCGAGGTGCTGGAGGCGCCGGCCTATGTGTGCTGGGGCCACAACAACCGTTCGGCGCTCGTGCGGGTTCCGCTCTACAAGCTCCACAAATCCAACGCCACCCGGGTGGAGTTCCGGCTGCCGGACAGCGCGTGCAACCCGTATCTCACCTTCGCCTTGGTGCTGGCAGCCGGCCTGCGGGGTGTCCAGGGCGGTTACGAGCTGCCACCGGCTTCGGCGGACGACGTCTGGACGCTCACCGACACGCAGCGTCGTGAGCGCGGGATCACCGCTCTGCCCGGCTCGCTCGCCGAGGCGGTCAAGGTGATGGAGCGTTCCGCGCTTGTGCGGGAGACCCTCGGCGACGAGTTGTTCGACTTCTTCCTGCGGAACAAGCGGGCCGAGTGGCTGGAATACCGTCGGCAGGTGACCCCGTTCGAGATCGACCGGTACCTGCCGGTGCTATGACCGGGCGGACCGGCACCCGGCCCCCCACAGCCGGGGCGGGGCCGGTCGGGCCGGGACCGGTCGCGGCCCATCCGCGGGGGAGCTCGGTCGCCGCGCAGCTCGCGCGACTCGGCTTCACCGACGTCGACCGGGTCGAGACGACAATGCGCCGCCTCGGCCTGCTCAGCCCGGCCGTCCAGTCGCCCACCGCCGGCAGGGATGTCCTGCCCGGTCCCGCCACCGTGGGAATCGTGCGCGAGGAACGGCTCGAGGCCAACGTCGTGGTCGGCTCGCTGGCGGCTGCGGCCGATCCGGACCGGGCTCTCGCCGCGCTGGACCGGCTCGTGGACGCCCTCGGCCCGGCCGGGGGCGCGGCCTTCGTCGGTGCGCTGGCCCGCCACGAGGGGCTGCGGGAACGGCTCGCCGCCGTGCTCGGCGCGAGCATCGCGCTCGGCGATCATCTTGCCCGCCATCCGGCGGACTGGCACATCCTGGAAGCCGACGAGGTGGTCACCACCCCGCCGGAGGCGGCGAGCGTGCGGGCAGGTCTGCTGCGCGCGGTCGGCGCGGATCCGGACGATCCGGCGCCCCGGGCGGCGGGCGACGGTCCCCAGATCCTCGACGCCCTGCGGACCGCGTACCGCAGGGCGCTGCTGGTCCTCGCGGCGCGGGACCTGACCGGCGCGGTGCCACTCGACGAGGCCACGGCCGAACTCGCCGATCTGGCGGGATTCGCGCTGGACGCGGCGCTGGCGGTCGCCCGTGCCGGGCTCGACCCGCGGCTGCCCCCGGTCCGGCTCGCCGTGATCGGCATGGGCAAGTGCGGCGGACGGGAACTGAACTACGTCAGCGACGTCGATGTCGTGTTCGTCGCCGAGCCGACGGCACCCCGCGATGCGGCGAACGGGGGGAAGATCGGGGCGGAACCGGCCGGGCCGGCGGTACTGACGGCGGCGGCACGGCTGGCGGAGGGGCTGGTCCGAGCCGCCGGCACCGTCACCGCCGCCGGTGCGCTGTTCCAGGTCGATGTGGGGCTTCGCCCGGAGGGCCGGGACGGTGCCCTGGTCCGCACGCTCGCCAGCCATCACGCCTACTACCGCCGCTGGGCCCGGACCTGGGAGTTCCAGGCGTTGCTCAAGGCCCGCCCGATCGCGGGCGACCTGGCGTTGGGCGCCGAGTTCTGCGCGATGGTCGCGCCCATGGTGTGGACGGCGGCCTCCCGTCCCGGCTTCGTGGCCGACGTGCGGGCGATGCGGCGCCGGGTGGAGTCGACGCTGTCCCGCGCGGAGGCGGAGCGCAATCTCAAGCTGGGGCCGGGCGGCCTGCGCGACGTCGAGTTCGCCGTCCAGCTGCTGCAACTCGTCCACGGCCGGGTGGATGCCAAGCTGCGGGTCGCATCCACCCTGGGCGCCATCGACGGTCTGGCCCGCGGCGGCTACGTCGGTCGGCGCGACGCGGCCGGGCTCGCCGACGCCTACCGTTTTCTCCGTAACGCTGAGCACCGCCTTCAGCTGCAACGGCTGCGCCGGGTGCACACCCTGCCCCGGGACGCCACCGAGCTGCGCTGGCTGGCCCGGTCGATGGGGTTGCGCACGGCGGAGGCGTTCGAGGACGCCCACGCCCGGGTGGTCCGATCCGTCCGATCGCTGCACGAGAAGCTCTTCTACCAGCCGTTGCTGGAGGCGGTCGCCCGCCTGTCGACGGAGGAGATCCGCCTTACTCCCCAGGAGGCGGCCGACCGGCTGGCCGCGCTCGGATTCGCCGCGCCGGACCGGTCGTTGCGCCATATCGAGGCGCTGACCAGAGGGGTGAGCCGGACGGCCGCGATCCAACGCCACCTGTTGCCGACGATGCTGCCCGCCTTCGCCGACGCCCCCGATCCCGATGCCGGGCTGCTGGCCTATCGCCGGGTCAGCGAGGCACTCGGGCGCGCCCCGTGGTATCTGCGGCTGCTGCGGGACTCCGCCGGCGCCGCGGACCGGCTCGCCCGGGTACTCGCGACCAGCCGGTACGTGGCGGACCTGATGGCCCGCGCGCCGGAGTCGGTGCGGCTGCTGCGCACCGAGGACGATCTCGTCCCGGTGCCGCGGGAGGCACTGGTCCGGACCATGGTGGCGATCGCCCACCGCAACCCCGACTGGGAGGAGGCCGTCGGGCGGGCCCGGGCGGTACGCCGCGTCGAACTGGTCCGGGTCGCCTGCGCGGACCTGCTCGGCCTGCAGGACGTCGCAGCCGTGGGCCGGGCGCTGGCGGACGCCGCGGCCGCCACCATCGCCGCGTCCCTGCTTGTCGCCGAGCGCAGGGTCGCCGGAGGTGACCCGGAGTCGTTGCCGGCGCGGATCTCGGTGATCGCGATGGGCCGGCTCGGCGGCGCGGAGATGTCCTACGGCAGCGACGCCGACGTGCTGTTCGTGCACGAGGCCAGGCCAGGGGCGTCAGCGGACCGGGCGAGCAGGGCTGTCGCCGAGGTGGTCGGTGAGCTGCACCGGCTGCTCGCCGTTCCCGGACCCGATCCGGCGCTGCGCCTGGACACATCGCTGCGTCCGGAGGGGCGCAGCGGCCCGGCCTCACGCACGCTGGAGGCGTACGCGGCCTACTACCAACGGTGGTCGCAGGAGTGGGAGTCGCAGGCGCTGCTGCGGGCGGAGCCCCTGGCCGGTGATCCCGGGCTCGCCTACCGGTTCTGCCGGCTGGCGGACACGGTGCGTTACCCGGCCACGCTTCCCGCGGGCGCCCTGGACGAGATTATCCGCCTGAGCGGGCGGATGGAGCGGGAACGGATCCCACGGGGAGTCGATCGCGCGCTGCACCTGAAGTTCGGCCCCGGGGGGCTGACCGACGTGGAGTGGGCGGTGCAGATCCTCCAGCTGCGCCACGGCCGGCAGATTCCCACGCTGCGCACGACGTCGACGCTCGAGGGCCTGGGGGCCGCGGTCGTCTCCGGTCTGCTCGACGCGAGCGAGGCGGAGATCCTGCGCGCGGCCTGGATGTCCGCCTCCCGCATCCGGAACGCGAGCACGCTGGCCGGCTGGCCGCGTCCGGACGTCGTCCCTGACCGCCCGCCCGGTCTGGAGGCGATGGCGAGCGCGGCGGGATATCCCTCCGACCGGGCCGGCGAGCTCGTCGCCGAGCACCGCCGGTCGGCGGCGCTGGCCCGCGCCGTCGTCGAGGAGGTGTTCGCGCGCGAGCGGACCGCGGATTTCGGCTAGCACGCCCGGTGGTGCCGGAACCGCGCCACCGTAAGACCGGGCAGGCGGTCGTGTCGTCGGGAGTACCGCCACGGCAGCCTGTGCTCCGGCCTGGTGACCGTTCGTCAGACGGTTGCCCCGGCCGGGGCCGGGGTGGTCTGGGACGGCACGAACAGCGTCGGCTTATCGCCGGCCAGGGCGCTGCAGCAGGTGTCAATCATGAGCGCGGAGACCAGGTACGGGTCCATGTTCGCGTTCGGGCGGCGGTCCTCCAGCCAGCCCTTCTTGGCCTTCTCGACAGCCCACGGAATCCGGATCGACGCGCCGCGGTCGGAGGCGCCCCAGGAGAACTTGTTCCACGGAGCCGTCTCGTGCTTACCGGTCAGTCGGTCCTGGATGCCGTGACCGTAGTGGGTCACGTGCTCCAGCACCCGGGTGCCGAGCGCCTCGCAGCAGGCGACGATGGCGTCCCAGCCCTCCATCGTCTGCCTGGTGGAGAAGTTGGTGTGCGCGCCGGCACCGTTCCAGTCGCCCGGGACCGGCTTGGCGGCGAACGACACCTCGACGCCGTAGTCCTCGGCGATCCGGTGGAGCAGCCAGCGGCCCAGCCAAATCTGGTCGCCGATCGCCGGGGCGGGGAGCACGCCGATCTGGAACTCCCACTGGCCCATCATGACCTCGGCGTTGGTGCCCTCGATGGCGAGACCGGCGTCGAGGCAGGCCTGCGCGTGCCTTTCGACGATTTGGCGGCCGGGCATCTTCGAGCCGCCGACGCCACAGTAGTACGGTCCCTGCGGCGCGGGGTAGCCGACCTCCGGCCAGCCGTAGGGACGGCCGTCCTTGAAGAAGGTGTACTCCTGCTCGATGCCGAACATCGGCGTCATGTCGGCGTACTTCTCGGCGACGGTCCGGGCGGCGGCCCGGATGTTCGTCGGGTGCGGCGTGAAGTCGGTCAGCTCGACCTCGCAGAGCACCAGGAGGTTGTCGCCACCCCGCAGCGGGTCGGGCGTGACGAAGACGGGCCGCAGCACGCAGTCCGAGTTCGATCCGGGCGCCTGGTTGGTGCTCGAGCCGTCGAAGCCCCAGATCTCCGGCTCCTTACCGTCCCTGATGATGCGGGTCTTGCTGCGCATCAGCGGCTCGGGCTCGGTGCCGTCGATCCAGATGTATTCGGCCTGATAACTCACTCATACTCCCCGTGGTTGATCCTGCACGTTACGGAGCGGCTTCGTGATCGGCCTGGCCAGCCGACCCAGGCCGCGAATGACGGGAGGGTTCGACCGGAGCCTTGTCGTGCCCAGTTACCTTCCTGTTCCGTGATTGTTAATTTTCGGTCTCTGCTATGTCACGAAAGGCTGACCCTGGGCGATCGGGGCCGACTGCCGTCCGGGATTTTCGGAGTCCCCGGCTCCGCTTTCGTGTCGTGGTGTCCTGGCGGGTGTCGGAGGGAGATGGCCGGTATTCCGGACCGCGCCGTTCCGCATAGACGTGAGGCCCGCCTCCGACGTCGTCGAAGTAGGGCCTCGGGGAATTAGTATATTAATTTTCAATGTGGGTTCGGGGGTTTCGCCTGGTACCCCGGGAAAGGGTCCGGGCATCCCCTGCCCGTGATCTTTCTGGCGCTCGCCGGCACTCGGTGGATATCGGCGGGCCTTCGGCCGGTCTCCGCCCGGAGGTGGCGGCGCGACCTGGTTTCCGTACGCGTCCCCGGCTCGAAGAGGCCTTCTGCCACCGCGGCGAAGGACCAGACGAACCGCAGGGGTCAATCGGGGCCGCCCGCCTCGAGAGCGTGACCGACCCCCCGCGGTTCACCGTGCCGCACCTGTCTGGGAGCAGGCCGCGGTCACCGCCTCGGCGCCCGCCGGATCACCCGCGGCCCGGCGATGGGTCAATGGCCGGAACCTTACGGCTGGGCGTCAGATGTCGTAGTAGAGGGTGAACTCGTAAGGATGCGGCCGCAGGCGGATGGCGTCGACCTCGTTGACCCGCTTGTAGTCCAGCCAGGTCTCGATCAGATCCGCGGTGAAGACGTCGCCCTCCCGCAGGAACTCGTTGTCCGCCTCCAGCGCGTCGAGCACCTTCTCCAGCGAACCCGGGACCTGGGGAACCGCGGCCAGCTCGTCCGGCGGGAGGTCGTAGAGATCCTTGTCGATCGGGTCCGGCGGATCAATCTTGTTCCGCACGCCGTCGAGCCCCGCCATCAGAATCGCGGCGAAGGCGAGATACGGGTTGCAGCTCGGGTCCGGCACGCGGAACTCGACCCGTTTGGCCTTCGGTGAGTCACCGCTGAGCGGGATGCGGCAGCACGCCGACCGGTTGCGGGCCGAGTAGACCAGGTTGACGGGCGCCTCGTAGCCGGGCACGAGCCGACGGTAGGAGTTCGTGGTGGGGTTGGTGAAGGCCAGCAGCGCCGGGGCGTGGTGCAGCAGCCCCCCGATGTAGTAGCGGGCGGTGTCCGAGAGACCGCCGTACCCGTTCGGGCTGTAGAAGAGCGGCTCCCCGTCCTTCCACAGGCTGGAGTGGACGTGCATACCGGATCCGTTGTCCTCGAACAGCGGCTTCGGCATGAAGGTAACGGTCTTGCCGCGGCCGCGGGCGACGTTGCGGATGATGTACTTGTAGAGCATCAGGTTGTCGGCGGTCTTCAGGAGCGTGTCGTACCTGATGTCGATCTCCGCCTGGCCCGCGGTGCCGACCTCGTGGTGCTGCATCTCGACGGTGATACCCGTCTCATAGAGCACCCGGGTCATCTCGGAACGCAGGTCGGTGAAGTGGTCCGTGGGCGGCACCGGGAAGTAGCCGCCCTTGAACCTCGGCTTGTACCCGAGGTTTCCGCCCTCTTCCTTCCGGGAGGTGTTCCAGGCGGCTTCGACCGAGTCGACCTGGTGCATCGACCCGTAGGGGTTGTAGTCATAGCGGACATCGTCGAAGATGTAGAACTCCGCCTCCGGACCGAAATACGCGGTGTCCGCGACGCCGGTGCCCCGGAGATAGGTCTCCGCCTTCTTGGCGATGTTGCGCGGGTCCCGGGAGTACTGTTCCTTGGTGATCGGGTCATGGATGAAGAACGTCATGGCGAGGGTCTTGTGCTCGCGGAAGGGGTCCACGAAAGCGGTGTGCGGGTCCGGCAGCAGCAGCATGTCGGACTCGTGGATGGCCTGGAAGCCGCGGATCGACGAGCCGTCGAACATCAGGCCTTCGGTGAACACCGACTCCGCGAAGACCTGGGTCGGGATGGTGAAGTGCTGCATGATCCCGGGAAGATCGCAGAACCTGACATCGATGAACTGAACGTCTTCGTCCCGGATATAGCGAAGCACGTCTTCTGCTTTTGCGAACATTCGTCCTCCAGCATCGCGTCACGCTTCTTAGGGCCACAGGTTACGCCATGTTGGCGTGTCTCCGGTCACCAGGCCGTCGGCGCACGACATCATGGGATAGTTTCCGTAGCGTTACCGAAACCTACTTAATCACTCAACGTGATGAGTTGGGTGCATGTTGCGGTGCCACATAAGCTTGCGTCGTGGGACGAGCACTTGGAGGCTGGCTTGACGGGCCAGGTCTGCCGCGGGACACCCCGCCCGGGGTACGCCTCGGGTTGCCGCGGGACGGCCGAGGATCCGTGGTCGGGTTCGGTCCGCGCCTGCTGGCCTACCTCGTGGACGCGGTCGCCGCGAACCTGATCGTCGGCATGCTGTACATCGTCGGACTGAGCTACACCGCCGACGCGCGTGGCCTCGCGATCTACGCGGTCTTCCTGCTCGAGGAGCTGATCCTCGTCGGTACGGCCGGCCAGACGATCGGCATGCGGCTGGTCGGCATCCGCGTGATCCGGCTGCGTGACTGTGGTCGGCAGTCCTGGCCGTGGATCGTCGTGCGTACCGTTCTGCTGGGCCTGTTCATCCCGGTGTTCATCTGGGACCGTGACCTACGCGGCCTTCACGATCGCGCCGCCGGGACCGTGGTGGTGCGCGACCCCGTGGGCTCCGGCCCCGAGAAGCCCGGCCCCGAAAAGTAGCGCGGATCCCTCCACTACGGGGCTTCGGGGGTGGTCCACCGTGGGTGGCACGGCGGACCACGCCTGGCGGCGGCGCTAGGGCCTGTTTGGGAAGTTCCTC
>NZ_CDWRCK010000150.1:9373-10812 GCF_977927595.1 Frankia sp. CcWB3 | reverse complement strand
CGACAGATCCCGGCACCCGCCTCCGCAGCGTCGCCACCACAAGCCCGGCGACACCGGCGACCGCGCCCGCTCCCATCACCCCCGTGGGCCACGGCAGCGTCGCGGCAGGAAGATCGGCGCACCGGCCGGCGACCGTCACCAGCCACCAGCACGGCAGATCGGCGAGGTGCGCGAGCAGCCCGGCTGCTGACGGCGACACCGCCGCCACGACCAGCGTCAGTACCCCCAGCACGGTCGCCGGTGCGACGGCGGGCACGGCCAAGACGTTCGCTGGCACCGCCACGAGGCTCAGCCCCCCACCGGTCCAGGCCAACACCGGGGTGCACGCCAGCTGGGCGGCGGCCGCGACGGCGAGCACCTCGGCGATCCGCGCCGGCAGCCGCCGAGCGAGCGCGTCCCGCCAGCCCGGCGCAAAAACGATCATTCCGGCCGTGGCGAGGACGGACAGCGCGAAGCCGACCGAGAGGGCGAGCGCGGGATCCACCAGGACTAAGACGATCACGCTCGCCGCCAGGGAGGGCAGCACCGCCCTGGGACGGCCAATGGCGAGCCCGAGCAGGCCGACCAGACCCATCGCCCCGGCACGCAGCACGCTGGCCGAGGGCCGGGCGAGCACGACGAACCCGACGAGGGCGAGGGCTCCCACCGCGGCGCGCGACCGTGACCCACGCCCGGTCCATCCCATGAGGTAGAGCGCCGAGGCCGTCACGATGGCGACGTTGCTACCGGACACGGCCGTCAGATGGGACATTCCGGCGGCGCGGAAGTCCGCGCGCACCGCGTCGTCGAGCCCGGAGACGTCGCCGACCACGAGGCCGGGTAGCAGCCCGCGACGCGGTTCGGGCAGTCCCCCAGCGGCTCGACGCAGCCCGGCCCGTAGCCCCCCGGCGATTCGTTGGATCATGGTGGGCCCGCCGCGGGTCCGCGGTGGGCCGTTGGCGAACAGAACGGCGGCCACGGTGTCACCGACCCGAGGTTCGGCGAGCCTGCCGGAGACGACCAGGTGCTGGCTGGGCAGCAGAGCGCCCCAACCGCCGCCCCGCGCGAGCAGGACCATCGGGGCCCGGACCCGCAGATCCGCCGGGGGCGCGGTGAGGCGCTCCGCCCGGACGGAGATCACGAAGGTCACGCGATCGGCGCCGCCAGCGCCCTCTCCGGCTCCGGGCCCGGTTCCCGTCCGGACCGCGGTGGACGAGGAGGTGGCGCGGGGATCGTCGGTGACGACGACCTCGGCTGTGACCAGACGGCCATGCCGGACCAGATCGGCGAGCGGGCCGCTGTCACGTGGACGAGCCGCCAGTCCACCCGCGAAAAACCCGGCGGCCAGGAAGACGAGGGCCGTGAGAACGACGACGGCGACGGCGGAGCGCCGCCCGACGCCCCGGGTGAGCAGCGCGCTACGCGGCTGCGAGGGCAACGGCGACAGCGACGGCAACGGC
>NZ_CDWRCK010000150.1:0-9336 GCF_977927595.1 Frankia sp. CcWB3 | reverse complement strand
GCGACTGCGACTGCGACGGACGGGACCCGCCCGTAGCCACCTCGGCCCGATCGCCGCCCGGTCCTGGGCGAGTCGGCCGAGCGCCCCGCGGGCGGACCCGGACCAGCAGGAACACCGGAGCCGCGACGAGCACCGCACCGGCGGCGCCCAGCAACGGAACGGACGGCGGCCAGGTGCCGGCAACCGCCGGGCCCACCAGCCGGGCGTCCATCGGACGGGAAGCCCCGGACGGCCGTTCCGGCAGCGCGAGTCCCGTCTCCATCCCGACGTCGACCACCGGAGCGTCAAACCTTCAGCAATGGCAGCAGATCGGCCAGCCGCTTGTCGCCGACTCCGGTCACCTCCGCGAGCTGCTCGGGCGACCGGAAGGGCCCGTGCGCCGTGCGCCACTCGACGATGCGGCGAGCCAGCACGGGCCCCACCCTGGGCAGACCGTCAAGCTGCTCGGCGGTCGCGGCGTTCAGGTCGATCGGACCGGTCGCCGCGGTGGAACCGGCGGCGCTCGCGGTGCTCCCGCCGACGGGCCCGAGGCCGGTACCTGCGGGTTGCCCAGGCGGCGCCGGGCCGGGCCTGCCATCGACGAGGACCTGTTCCCCGTCGACCAACATCCGGGCCAGGGCAAGGCCGGTCGTGTCGGTGCCCGGGATCGCTCCCCCAGCGCGTTCGATCGCATCCACCACACGCGCGCCCGCCGGGAGCCGGACGACACCCGGCCGGGCCACCCGGCCGGCGACGTCGACCACCACCTCGCCGCTCGCCCCGGTGCGGGCGGCCCTGGTCGTCGGTGCCGAGGCCACGTTCGTATCCGTGGCGGAGGTGGGACCGGTGGCCCCGTGGTCCGAGTGGTCCGACCGGGCGTTGCCAGCCGCCGCCGACTCCCCCGTCCGGAGGGTACCGACCTCGGAGGAGGCGAGCGGTACCGGGCGGTGCTGCCAGGAGAACCAGGCGGTCATGAGCGCGGCGGCGAGGGCGACCAACGCGAGAACGAGGGCGGCCTGGGCTGCCGGCGCCACCATGATGCCATGCAGCGTAGCTGGAAGCCGCCTGCGGATGACGCCAACCAGATCGCCCCGCGGAACTCCCGGCGCCGTCCGGCCGGCCGATGGCCCGCGATCAGGTCCCCGGCCGCCTTCGTCCTCGCCATCGTCCATCTCGCGCCCCGGACGGGGGTGGACTAGATGGGGGTGGAACGGGCGGGGATGGAGCAGGCGGCGCCGATCCGTTCGACCGGCGACCGGCCGACCAAGATCAGCTCCGTCCGCCGCAAGCTCGTCCGCGGCCCATCCGTCGGCGGCCCGGTCCTCATCGAGGAACACGCCCTCGCGAATCCCGACCAGGTCGGACTCGTCGCCACCGATCTCCTGCTCGTCTTTGGTGAACGTGGCGTCGCGAACGCGGCGGGATCCACCAGCCGAGCCGTCTACTGGTGGGTCCGGCGGACGCAGCGGCACGGTGGCGTCGTCCGACGGCAGCAGGTCCAGCGATGGCCATCGCGATGAAACGGACGGTTCAGACGGAAATGCGCGGACGGGGAAGCGCGGCGGCGGGGCCGGCGGCGGGTACCCGGGACCAGGGGTGGATTCGACCATGGCTGGACCGTAGATCGATCACGGCGGCTCCCGCTCCGCTTGCCGCCGTCCTGTGGACAGCCGCCCGTCGTCCACAGCCCCCGCCCAGTGGCCTGCCGGGGTCCCGGTTCTGTCGCAGCCATGGGCTCGGCGGTAAGGTCCGCTCGACACTGATTGTGGGAGCACCACTGGGAGGTGCGCCGATGCGCGTGACTGTCGACTACGACCGCTGCGCGAGCAGCGGAACCTGTGTCCGTCTCGTCCCGGACGTGTTCGAGATCCGCGACGACGGCTTCCTCTACCTCCTCGACGAGGAACCCGACGACGCCAGGTGGGACAACATCCAGGAGGCTGTCGACTCCTGCCCAACCGAGGCGATCAGTGTCTCCGATAGCTGATCACGGCGTGGCGGTCGGTCCGACTCCCTGGAGGGCACGCCTCCGAAACGGATCCGACCGCTCGAACCCTCCACGGCGCACCAACCCCGCCGGCAGCCGGCCGGGAGTATGAGTCGCGGTAGCGGCTCACCAGAACCGGGTAGAGACCTTCTGACGAGAGCGGCCCGCGCATTTCCGGGCGGAGCCCCGACCCGGGGAGGTGCCTCGATGGCCACGATCTACCGGCAGCACCGACGTCAGCAAGCCCCCAGCGCGCTGTGGCCGGCGTTGCTCCTGCTCGGTGCGGCGGTCACCGTGCTGGGACTTCTACTGATCACGAACCCCTTCGCGACCGCCGGCACACTGGCGGTCCTCGCCGGAGTGGCACTCGTGCTCTCCGGCATCAGCGAGACGATCGCCGCGGTCCGGTCAGAGAACACCGCGGGGACTGCCCTGTTTGGGATCATGCTTGCGGTCGGCGGCGTCATCGTGCTGCTGTGGCCGGGAGCCACCCTCCGAGTCGTCGCGCTGCTCGTCGGCGCGATACTGATCATCACCGGGGTCGTCCGGGCCCTGGTGACCTGGGCGAGCAGATCCTCGCACGGGACCGGTCGCGGCATCGCCGGTCCACTCATCCTGGCCGCGCTCAGTATCGTCCTCGGCGTACTGGCGCTGACCTGGCCGGGAGCGACGATCATGGCACTAGCGGTGATCTTCGGAATCCAACTGATCGTCACCGGCGTCACCGAGATCGCGCTCGGGCTCGCGCTTCGCCCGCGCGGTCACTCCTGACCTCCGGCGACCATCCGTTCTCCGGATTTCCGGCGGATCAACCCGCGATTGCCGAGCGCGCCCGCCGGGTCACCCGCCTCCCGGCCCGGCGGCAGTGCCTTTGCCCGGGGCATTGACGGGGGTATCAACCGGGTCGATACCGAACAACGACAGATCGACGGTGCCGCCCACCCTCGCGGACGAACCGGCACCACCGCCGACGGAACCACCGGACCGCTCCGGGTCCACCGCGAGAGCCGCCCGCCCGCCCGCCTGCGCGACGGCCGCGGCGACCACCGGATCGATCTCGACGGGATCGATGAGATGACGACCCTTGTTCCGGACACTGCCCACCTCGGCTGCGACCGGATGCGCCGCGACCACCCCGGCCGGCGCCGGCCACAGCAGCGAGGCGAACGCGGCGGGATCGCGGACCGAGGGATCCATCCAGCGATCCCAGGCGGCCTCGGGCAGGATCACCGGCGAGCGGTCGTGCAGGAACTCCAGCCCCGCGGCGGCTCCGGTCGTGAGGATCGTGAAGGTCACCAGCGGGGCCTCACCCCGGCGCCAGACCTCGTAGAGACCCGCGAACGCGAAGATCCCGCCGGTTGCGGGATGGCCCGCGGGACGGATGTAGAAGGGTTGCCCCCGCCGCGAGCCGCCACCCGGATGGAACCACTCGTAGAACCCGGTCGCCGGGACGAGGCAGCGCCGTGCGGCGAAGGCCGACCGGAACGCCGGCTTGGTCGCCGCCGTCTCCGACCGCGCATTGATCATCTTTGCGCCGATCGTCCGGTCCTTGGCCCAGGACGGCACCAGCCCCCAGGTCGCGAGGCGAAGGACCCGCTCGGTCCGGCCGGCCGGAGGCGGCTTCCCGGCCGGAGGGAGGTGCGCCTCACCCCGAAGAGCGCCGTCCGGGAACTCACGCGGCTCGGCGACGACGATCGGCATCGTCGAGGTGGGCGCCACGTTGTAGTTCTCCGTCACCGCGCCGGCAGTCTCGTCGTGAGCGGACATCGCCGCGGCGAGGTCGTCGGTCTTCAGCTTCTGGGTGTACCGACCGCACATGGCGCCAGTGTGGCACCCGGGTCCGACAGGTCGCAGGTTCCGCGCGGAGGTCGCCCGAACGCGAGGGTCGCCCGAACGCGAAAGTCACCCGAACGCGAAAGTCACCCGAACAGCGCGGCGAGGCCACCGGCCAGCGCGCCGAGATTGACCAGGCCGAAGAACCCGACCCAGAGCGTCGGGGGCAGTCCGGTCAGCCGTGCGAGCTGATCCGGATCGGAATCCCCGGCCCGGCGCCGACGGCGCCCCCGCTGCACCTCGATCACCGGGCGGATCGCGCCCAGCAGCAGGAAGCACGCAATGTACGCGGCGAATCCGGCGCGCACGCTCTGCGGCGCGAACCAGGAGACCGCCAGGATTCCCGCGGTACTCCCCAGCACGGACAGGGCCCCGAAACCGTTGCGGATCACGAGCAGCATCGCCAGCAGCAGCGCCACGCACAACTGCAGTAGCAGACTCGTCCGGCCGGTGGCCAGCAGGCCCGCAGCTCCGAGACCGAGCAGGGACGGTGCCGTGTAGCCGGCGGCGACGGTCACGACGACACCCGCACCGGTCGGCCGCCCGGAGGACACGGTCACTCCGGAGGTGTCCGAATGCAGCCGAACGCCAGCCAGGCGGCGCCCGGTCGCGACCGCGGCCAGGGCATGTCCACCTTCGTGTGCAATTGTTATCACATGTCTAGATATCGGCCATAGGCGGTCGCTGAGTACCGTCAGGGCCGCCAGAATCGCGGCAACGACGAGCACCCACTGCGGCGGCGCCGGCTGCGCCGCGATGCCCCGGCGCAGAATCTCCATTTCCGTTCTCCCTCCCTCATCCGCGCGGTTGGTCCCGCTCCTCCACAGACGTCTGATACGAACATCATCGATCCTGCCCCCCGCCCGCACGCGACGTCGCCTTCCGGTGAAACCGGACCGCGGTATCGCCGGACATCCACGACGACCGGTGTCAGGGGGTGGGGGTAAGGTCGTGTCGCATTCGGCACACCGGTGAGACCGCGAGGAACATCGAGGAGTGGCCCGTCGTGGCGGAGTACGTCTACCGGCCGGTGGTCAGCATGGTGCGGGGACTTTTCGGCGCACTGCGCCTGCGTCTTGACATCCAGGGCACGGAGAACATCCCGGCATCGGGGGGCGGCATCGTCCTGATCAATCACGTCTCGTACCTGGACTTCGCGCTCGCGGGTCTGCCGTTCTGGATCGCGGAGCGTCGGCTGGTCCGGTTCATGGCCAAGAAGGCAGTCTTCGACCACCGGATCAGCGGGCCGCTCATGCGCGGCATGCACCACATCCCGGTCGACCGGGAGGCCGGCGCGGCGTCTCTGCGCCACGCCCTCGACGCACTGCGAGCCGGGGAACTCGTGGGCGTCTTCCCCGAGGCGACGATCAGTCCGAGTTACTGTCTGGCGACATTCAAGACCGGGGCGGCCCGGATGGCCGCTCACACGAAGGTGCCGGTGATCCCGGTGATTCTCTGGGGCAGCCAGCGCATTTTCACCAAGGGACGGCCCTTCAGCCTGCGGGACGCGATCGGCGTCCGCGTCTCGATCACGGTAGGCAGGCCCGTCCAGCTCACGGAACTGGGTAAGGGCCGCGACGGCACGGCGCTGCTGGAGAAGGTGATGAACGAGCTGCTCGACGATGCGCAGCGCCGCTACCCGCGGCCCGCGCCGGGCGAGCCGGACTGGTGGCTGCCCGCGCATCTCGGTGGCTCGGCTCCTCCTCGGCCGGCCGATCAGGACGCCGCCGCCAAGCAGAGCACCTCCGAGGAATCCGGCCAGAGCTGACAGATCCCCGTCGGAACCCTTGCCGACCGGCGATCCCGCGGACGACTCTGCGCGGTTACCGTGCGTTCTTCGAGGAAGTGCTCACCCACGAGCACCGCCCCGGGACGGAGGCCCGTCGGCCTCGGTACCGGACGGCGGCCGGTACCGGGTCAGCAGAGCGGCCCGGCGCGCGGGGTGCAGGTTCGCCCGGGTGACGTCCCCGCCGTAATGCTCGACAACGCGGTCGTCCATCAGCCGAAACCACACCGGCGGGAGATACGCCGCGAGCAGGAGCGTAGCGTACCCCGCCGGTAGCTGGGGAGAGGCCTCGAAGGACCGCAGTGCCTGGTAGCGCCGGGTCGGGTTGGCGTGGTGGTCGCTGTGTCGCTGCAACTGATAGAGCGCCAGATTGCTGATCACGGCATCGCTGTTCCAGCTGTGCCGGGGGTCGACCTTCTCATAACGCCCGCTCGGGGTCAGCTCCCGGGCCAGGCCGTAGTGCTCGATGTAGTTGACCCCCTCCAGCAAGGTGAACCCGAAGGCCGCCTGGGCGACGAGGAAGACGAGCACGGCCGGCCCGAACGCGACGGCCAGTGTCGCGAACAACACTGCGGTGAGCAACCAGCCGAGCACGACCTCGTTGCGCACCGACCAGATCCGTCGGCCGCGCAACCGCAGCCGGGCGGCCTCCAGCGACCAGGCGGAACGCAGACTACCGACGACGGTCCGCGGCCAGAACCGCCAGAAGCTCTCCCCCAACCGGGCACTCGCCGGGTCCGCCGCCGTCGCTACCCGCACGTGATGGCCCCGGTTGTGCTCTACGGAGAAGTGACCGTACGCGGTCGGCGCCAGCATCAACCTCGCCAACCACCGCTCGAAAATCCCTCGCTTGTGGCGGAGCTCGTGCGCGGTGGTGATGCCCACCCCGGTCACGGTGCCGACCGACACCACCACTCCGATCCGGGCGGACCACGACAGGTCGCCGTTCGCCCAGGCCGAGGCGCCCAGCACCAGGCCGACGCCCGCCAGCGGCAGGTAGAGATACGTGCACCGGCGGTAGTAACGGTCGGCCTCCAGCGCGGCCCGGATCTCCTCCGGTGGATTGACCGGATCCGGCGGTGTGGTCATGTCGAGCAGCGGAACCAGGACGAAGACGAAGAGCGGGGTGATCCACCAGTACAGCCCGACACCCGTTCGATGCCACAGTCCGTATCCCACGATGGCCAGCAACGGGACGATGATCGCGGTGAGCCACATGTACCGCTTGCCGTCCCGCCAGGCGAAGCCGCCGGACGCGGTGAGGACAGGTGCCGCCATCGGTACCTCCGATTTGCCGGCTGGACCGCCGACCGCGCCGACCGCCACCACGGGGCGAAAACCCCTGACGGCGCACCACAACTGGACAGTGAGCCTGCCACGTGTCATATACGCTGACAACAGAACGCCGGTCACATCGAGGAGCAAGACCCGTGCAAACAGGTGGCGTGACGCCGTCGCCCGCGGGCCGGCGGTCCCGTTCGATGACCGACTCGCCCCCCTGGATCGGCGGGGTGATGGTCGGCACCCTGCTGCTGTCCGCCGTTGTTCTGATCACGTACACGCTGCTTCCCCTGCCCGGCCAGGAACGGCTGGGTGCGGGCAACTACGTCCTCGCCGCCGTGCTGTTCGCCGCCAACATCCTGCTGCCCCGGCTACTGCGACGGCACCGGCGCCGCCGGACCCACCGGCCGTGATCCATCCGCGCACCGGTCCCCGCCCCAGGCCGGCCGCGTGGCCTGTCCCACGTCCGGCGCATCCCGGCGCCTTCCGGGAACCCCGGCTGCCACGATGGCCGAATGTCCGCACTGATCGTGCTCCTCGTCGGCCTGGTGGCGGGCATCGGGGTCCGGCACCGCGGACGACTGCCCGCGGATACCGCCCATGTGATCAACATCTGGCTGCTGGACGTGGCCCTGCCCGCTCTGACGCTGCGCGCCATGCACGGCATCGTCTTCCCGCCGAACCTCGCGCTCGTCATCGCCGCGCCCTATCTGCTCTTCGTCCTGACGACGGCCGGCTACGTGCTGGCCGGACGAGCGTTGCGGATGCCGCGGGAGGTCGTCGTCGCCCTGATCGCCACAACCGCAGTGGCGAACACAAGCTTCGTCGGCCTCCCGATGGTGACCGCCTTCTTCGGCGCGTCGTCGGTCCCGGTCGCCGTGCTTGTGGATCAGCTCGGTTCCTTCCTGCTGCTGAACACGGTGGTCCTCGGGACGGTCACGATCAGTGCCGGCGCATCGCTTTCCCGCGCCGAGCTCGCCCGTCGGGTCTTCACCGCTCCGGCGCTGATCGCCCTGGTAGCCGCGCTCGTCCTGCGGCCGGTGACGTTCCCGGACTGGCTGAACGCCGCACTGGGGTCGCTTGGTGGCACCCTCACCCCACTCGCCCTGTTCTCCATCGGTCTGCAACTCCAGGTGCGTGCGGTCCGGGTGTGGTGGCGAGAGCTGGCCCTCGGCCTCGGCATCAAGCTGGTCGCCGCGCCCGCGCTCGTGGTGGGGATCTACGCACTGACGGGGACCGTCAGAGATCATGACGTGCGGGTGGCCCTCTTCGAGGTGGCGATGCCCCCGATGGTCGCCGGCGCACTCATCGCCGCCCGTCACGAACTCGCGGCACCGTTGCCAAGCCTGCTGGTGGGAGTCGGGGTTCCGCTATCGTTCGTGAGCCTGGCGGTCTGGGCGCTACTCCTCGGGGCCTGAGGAGGTGGGGGCCTGAGTCGTGCTCGTCCTCCAGTGGAGTCACCGCTGCGGCGGGCGCCCGGCGTGCTGATCACAGCCTACGTGGGCGGGTTGACCATGCGTGCGGCGCACCGGGCGGCACCTCCCACGCGGGCGCGCCGTCGGCGCACGGGGCGAGATGTGTGTCCGCGATGGCGGAGAAATCGCCGAAGAACTTGATTTCCAGCCGCTCGCGGCGGACACCCCCCTTACCGTCCGGCGCGAGACGCAAAAAGTACAGCACGTTCGTACCTCCGGCAGCCGGCCGGTCATGCGGGTTGTAGCCGCCACCGTCCCAGTGGAACTCGGCCCGGGTCCGCAACACCCAGCGCAGTCCCTCGATGATGACCGGATTTGGGTCCGGGAGCCGCATCGCGAAGTGCCGCTCGAGCTCGAACACGCGTTCCTGTTCGATGAGCCCGGCCGGTAGCCCAAGTGTCCGCCGGAGCATGAAGATCTCCAACGTGCGGTCCGCGCCCGCACTGGACCGCAGCGCGGCGTGGGTGAGACGCACGTCGAGCAGCTCCGCGCGCACCGCGTAGCGCTCGGCCAGCCGGGCCTTCACGATGACGCTGGGCACCAGCGTGCTCGGCCGCACGCCAAGAGCGGGCAACGCCGCGAGCGCGGCCTCGAAGTCGTCCACGGCGATCAGCAGCGCCGCGTGGTCCAGGACACAGTACCGTGCCACCAGATCAACGAGGGCCGCCGCCTCGTCGAGGCCGTCGAACAGGCCGGCGAGGAGACCCTCGGTGTGCAACGCGCGCAGCGGCGCGCACACGGCCTCAATCCGGCGCACGTCGATGGCGTCCAGACCGCTGCCAGGCCGTCCGAGGTCGGTATGCCCCGGTGAGGCCGTGAATCCCTGCGCTTCGATCATCCCGTGTCACCTTCCGCCGCGCGGATGTGCCTGACGACCGGACACACCACGCCGGTTCGGTCCAGTCCGGCTCCTGCTCGGTCGAGTCCGGCCACCTTAGGCCGCTGGGCCCGGCCACCACGGCAGATCCGACCCCGGAGCATTCCTAGCAGCCTAG
>NZ_CDWRCK010000149.1:2918-11438 GCF_977927595.1 Frankia sp. CcWB3 | reverse complement strand
ACGAAGCAACAGCCACCATCGCCGCGATCAACAAATGGCTGCCCCGATGAACTTCCCAAACAGGCCCTAGGGGCCGGGGGATCTGCTCCGCCGCGGGCTCTCCGCGTGGCGGCCGTTGGTGGCAGCATGAGAGGGACGCCGGGACGCCCAGCGCCCGGACGGACGTACAGGAGCGCTCATGGATGCTTCAGGCACACCCACCCACCCGGCGGGCCCGGCGGCGACGCCCTACGGCGCGCCGACCACGCCGCCGCGGCCACGCCGGTCCCGTTTCACAGTGCGTGACGTCGCCGCGGCGAAGAACCGGGGCGAGAAGTGGTCGATGCTGACCGCGTACGACGCCACCACCGCCGCCGTCTTCGACGAGGCGGAGATCCCCGTCCTGCTGGTCGGGGACTCAGCCGCCAACGTCGTCTACGGCTACGACACGACCGTGCCGATCACCGTCGACGAGCTGCTGCCGCTGGTCCGGGCGGTGGTCCGCGGAGCACCGCACGCGATGGTCGTCGCCGATCTGCCCTTCGGGTCGTACCAGGGGGGGCCGGCCGAGGCGCTGGCGAACGCTACCCGCTTCCTCAAGGAGGGCGGGGCGCACGCGGTGAAGCTCGAGGGCGGTTCCCGGGTGGTCCGGGCGGTGGACGCCCTGGTCGGCGCCGGCATCCCCGTTATCGGGCATCTGGGGCTGACCCCGCAGAGCATCCACACTATCGGGGGCTACCGGGTCCAAGGCCGCGACGAGGCCGGCGGGGTCCTGCTGGCCGACGCGCTGGCGCTCGAGGCGGCCGGCGCGTTCGCGGTCGTGCTCGAGGTGGTTCCCGCCGATCTGGCCACCCGGGTGACGAAGGAGTTGCGCATCCCCACCGTGGGCATCGGAGCCGGCTCGGGATGCGATGCCCAGGTGCTGGTCTGGCAGGACATGGCCGGGCTGAGCGACGGCCGCGCGCCGCGGTTCGTCAAGCGGTACGCGGATCTGCGCACGATTCTCGCGGACGCCGCCCGGGCCTACCGCGCGGACGTCCGGGACGGCAGGTACCCGACAATCGAGCACAGCTACTGATCAGCCATCCGGCCGGTGGTGCCAGCGGCGGCGCTGTCACTCCGGCCCATCGCCGGTCCGGGCCAGCGCCGCCGCGAGCACGGACCCCGCCTCGACCAGGGACGGGCCGTACCAGGTCAGCAGGCGGCCGGACACGCAGACCGCGGGCGCGCTGAAGGTCTCGGGTCCGTCCGACGGGCTGAAGGGGTACGGCTCATCGGGCAGGACCACCAGGTCATGGGGCGGGACGGCCGCGGGATCGATCCGAGGGTAGCGGTCCGGCGAGTCCGCCAGCACGTTGTCGACCCCCAGCCGGCGCAGCACGTCGCCGGTGAAGGTGTCCCGGCCGACCGCCATCCACGGCCGGCGCCAGATCGGCACCAACGCCCGCCGCCGCGGCCCGGCGGCCGGCACGGCCCAGGCCTGCCGGGCGGCGTCGAGCCAGCCGGGACGAGCCAGCCCGCAGGCCAGGCGCAGCATCCGGTCCAGGCTCACCAGAGCCTGATCGACCGTGGTAGGGGCGGTGACCCACACGGCGAGCCCGGCCCGGCGCAGCGCGGCGAGGTCGGGTTCCCGGTTCTCCTCGGCGTTCGCGCAGACCAGGTCCGGAGCCAGGGAGACGATGGTGTCGAGGTCGGGGTTCTTTGTCCCCCGGACCCGGGCGACGGCCAGCCCCGCGGGATGGCTGCACCAGTCGGTGGCACCCACCAGCAGACCGGGCGCGGTAACGGCGATCGACTCGGTGAGGCTGGGAACGAGCGAGACGATCCGTTCCACCCGCGCCGGAATCGCCACCGGGTGGCCCAGATCGTCCCGGAGGGCCGTCCCCGCCTCTCGTTCCCGCCCGTTCGGAGAGGCCACGTCCGGACGCCGCTCAGACATCGGTGACCCGCAGGCCGGCGTGTGACTTGTACCGACGATTGACCGAGATCAAGTTTGCGGTCAACGCCTCGACCTGACCGACGTTGCGCAACGTGCCGGCGTAGATGCCCCGCATGCCGGGAATGCGCTCGGCGAGCGCGGCCACCAGATCGGTGGCGGCCCGATCGTCGCCGAGGACCAGGACATCAGTGTCGATCTTCGCGACCGCGTCATCGGCCAGCAGCACCGCAGAGACGTGGTGGAAGGCCGCCACGATGGTGCTGTCCGGCAGGACGGCGGCCGCCTGCTGCGCGGCGCTGCCCTCGGGCACCGCAAGCGCGAAGGCACCCCCCTTGTCGAAGCCGAGGGGGTTGACGCAATCGATCACGATCTTCCCGGCCAACGGCTCCCGCAAGGCGGCCAGGGTCTGGCGATGGCCATCCCAGGGAACCGCGATGATGACGATATCCGCGCGCTCGGCGACCGTGGCGTTGTCCGCGCCTTCGATACGCAGGCCGGGACGCGCGAGCGCGGCCGCGGCCTGCTGGCCGCGTTCGGTCGAGCGGGACCCGATCAGCACGAGATGGCCGGCGGCGGCGAACCGCAGGCCGAGGCCCCCGCCCTGCGGACCCGAGCCGCCGAGGATACCGATGATCAGCGCGGGGACATCCGGCCGGACGCGGTCAGTCGAAGCCACCCTGCCATCCTGCCCGATCCGGGCTTTGGCCGCCCGGCTGCGTGACACCCGTGAAAGCGTTCCCAGAACGGTGGGAACCAACCCGTTCACCCTCCGACATGACGATGCATGACAAGTCCACCCCCTTGCGGACAGCTCCTGGCAATGAGGGACTATGCAGAGACAACGGGACAGCTACGTGCCCGATTTTTCCGAGCTCGCCCCCCCGTGGGGAGATCCGGATCGACCGGGTCCATACACGTCGCCACCGGCAGAGGAGCAACCCACGTGACTGACAGCTACAGCTCTTGGACCGCGACACTTGGTGAGAGAGTAGACACGAAAAGCGAACCTGCCGGTACTTCCAGGAACCCCGCGCGCGCATTGGTCTCAGATGGGCCGTACCGTTCCGTTTCACACACATCGAGCAGATCTTCGGAGTCAGGCGAGAGAGGTCGAGCAATGGCGGACGTGTCGGTTCGCTTCGCGATGACGAACGACAGCGAAGTGGTGCTGAACCTGTCGCTGCCGCAGGCACTGCGCCTGATGGAAGCGATCGCCCGCAAGGTGGGCGAAACCCTGGCCGAGCGCAGCACGCAGACGGTCGGCGGTGTCGGCGGCGTTCCCGCCTCGGCTCCCTCCAACGGGATGCCCAGCCTGGGGCCGTACACCCCATCCTGAGCGTGTCCACGTGCCGCGCCGGTCCACGCGTCCCCAAGCGGTGGCGTCGCGCCGCTTGGCGCGTTCTCCCGCGGACAGTCCCGGGTGGACATTCGCCCGGGACGCCGACCGTCGCTCAGAACCGGGGCGGTGCCCCGGCGAAACTCACGGATCCGTCATGCACGGATCCGTCCTCGGGTCCCCAGGTCCGGGAGTGGTGACCGATCGAGCCCAGGGTCGAGCCCAAGGCGCGTGGGTGTGAGGCCGCGTACACTTCGCGAAGCCGGTCCACCGTCACCAGGGTGTAGATCTGAGTGGTGCTGACCGAGGCGTGTCCCAGCAGCTCCTGCACCACCCGGACGTCGGCGCCGCCGTCGAGCAGGTGGGTGGCGAAGGAATGGCGCAGCACGTGGGGTGAGACCCCCTCCACACCCGCCGCGAGCGCCGCCGTACGCAGCACCGACCACGCGCTCTGCCGGGACAGGCGGTTACCGCGGCGGGACAGGAAGACCGCGGGCCCCGAGCGGGGGGCGGCCAGCATCGGCCGCCCCACCCGCAGATAGTCGGCCACCGCGGCGATGGCGCACCGACCGAGCGGGACGATCCGGTCACGTCCGCCCTTGCCGTGCAGGCGGACGGAGGCGGCCTCCAGATCGAGATCGTCGACGTCGAGACCGACGGCCTCCGAGATCCGGGCCCCGGTGCCGTAGAGAAGCTCCAGCAACGCGGTCGCGCGCAGACGGCGGACGGCCTCGGCCGGTTCCACCGGCGGCGGTCCCCCGGGCGGCGGCGGGGATCCCGACGGGGGCGCACCCGCGGCCGCGGCGAGGACGGCCACCACCTGGTCGATGCTCAGGGCCTTCGGTAGCCGCCGGGGAGGCGTCGGCGGTCGAACCGGCCGGGACACGTCCTCGGGGACGTCACCCTCGTCGGCCGCGAAGCGGTGCAGCGACCGGACGGCGACCAGCATCCTCGCGACCGACGCCGCGGCAAGCGGCGGGTGCGTGTCGTCACCGGTGCGCAGCACGGCGGCGAATCCGGCAACCTCCGCCTCACCGACCGCGCCCAACGAGGACAGACCGCATGCGGAGAGATGATCACAATAGCGGCGCAGGTCGCGACGGTAGGCGAGCACCGAGTTGTGCGCGAGTCCGCGTTCGCCCTCCAGATGGTGGAGATAGCGCTCGATGACGCCGGCGGGCGTGCCACGCAGCTGGGACCCGGCTCGATGATCCGCAGGCCGGGACAGGTCGTCCGGCCCGGGCCGAGGCGCCGACGGACGATGATCCGAGGACCCGCCGACGCCGGATGCCGAGGCCGCGGGGGGCACAGCCGGAATACCCGGTCGCCGTCGGTGACTCCCATCATCGAACTGATAGTAGGACCTGCCCCCCGTTCTCCGTTGGCGCCTATCCACATACCGCGTTTCCGCGGCTATCCTGGCGACTTGTGCGGGCGGACAACGGGTCGTCACGGTACGCCGCACGGCTAGGGGTCGCTATCGCCATGCTCGTCATCCTCACGGGCGCGGGCTGCGGCGGCGACCAGCACGAGCCATCCGGGGCCGCGGTCCCGACCCGCCCCGGTTCCCAGAACCCGGGCACGGCCGTCTCCGGCGGCCCTTCCTTCCCCGGTTCGGGCCCCGGTTCGGTCGACGACACGCCCGCGGCCGCTACTCGCACGGTCGAGGGCTACTTTCACGAGATCAACGAGGCCGCGCGGGCCGGTCGGGTCGCGGTTATCGCGCCGAGGGCGCTCGGTGGCTGCCAGCCCTGCGCCCTCGACGTCGGGGTGACCCGCTCACTCCAGCAGCGGGGGCTGCGCGCGGACGGGCCGGCCTATCAGCTGAGCGACGTGCTCGCCCGGCCGCGGGTCGGGCTCGTCACCGAGGTGGACTTCACCGTGCGAACCCGGGCGGTTGGGCTGCTGGACCCAGCGGGCCGGCGGGTCTCCGACGCCCCGGGCGTGCCGACCCGGGTCGGCACGGCCGAACTGTCGCTCACCGACCACGGCTGGCGTATCCAGACCCTGCGCTACGCCCCGGCCCGGGCATGACCACCGGCCCGGGGACGACCGCCCCGCGCACGACCACCGCCGCCCGCACGACCACCGCCGGCCGGCGCCGCGCGTTCCCGCGCCCGGCGCTGATCGCGGTCGGCGCGCTGCTGCTGGTGAGCCTGACCAGCCTCGCCGCCGGCGCGGCGCCCGCCGCCGCGGCGCCCGGGCGCACCGTCCCGGTGCCCTGCGCCGGCGCGCTGTGGGGTACCTGTGACACCCGGGCCACGGACAACGGCTACCAGTACCGCTACCACGACGGAGTGCTGGAGCGCGTCGGGATCCCGACCGGATCGGGGGCCCGGCGGAGCGCGGCCTGCGGCCAGGATTGTCCGGACGACCCGGCGGCCGTCTGTGACCTGCTGACCGCGGTCGGGCCGGATCCGGCGATGGACGCGCAGGCGCGGGCCCAGTACGACCAGGCGGTAGCGGGCTGCTTCAACTACCTGCTGCCCGCCGGCGCGGTGCCGATCGCCCAGGTGCAGGCCGCGCTCGCCAACTACCTGCGCGAGAAACTCCTGCCGAAGCCGTCGATCGTCATCGCGCCGTCCGGCCGCAGCTTCGCGAACCTGGCCACGATCCTCTACACCCCCGTGCCCGACTCGTTCACGTTCAACGTCGACCAGCCGGTCGTGGCGACCATCAGCGCCGTTCCCCGCTATCACTGGGAGTTCGGTGACGGCGAGACCGGCCCGGATGCTCCCGGCCGGCCCTACGACCCGGCGATCTCACCGCGCGATCATCCCGAGGCCTATGTGGCGCACGGCTACGCCCGGCCGGGCTGGTACCAGGTGACCCTCGCGGTGACCTGGGACGGCACGTTCACCGTCCCCGGGGTCGCGCAGGCATTCCCGATCGACGCGGTGACCCTCGCCGCCGCGCGGGGCATCGTCGTCGACGAGGCCGCCGGCGTGCTGGTCCACAACGATTGACGCCACCGCGGGACCGACACCACCGCGGAGAAACGGGGCCGCGGCGCGGCGGCTCAGCCGCGGTGGGCGGGACGAGCGGGCCAGGGTGCGTCGGGTGGGCGCAGACCGGCGTAGTTCTCGCCGCGCGCCCGGGCCGTGGCCAGCAGCCCGATGACCGCCATCGCGTTGGTGATCTCACCGCGCAGGACCCGTTCGACAGCGTCGGTGAAGTCGATACGCGCGAGACCCATCTCGGCCTCCTCGTGCACCGGCACGTACCGCTCGGCAGCCGGGATCTCGTGCAGCCCGCGGGCCAGGAAAAGGCGGTAGGCCTCGTCGGTCATCCCCGGCGAGGCCCACACGTCAACCAGCAGATCGTAGCGGTCGGCGCGCAGCCCGGCCTCCTCGGCCAGCTCCCGCGCGGCGGCCGAGGACGCCGGCTCGCCCGGCACGTCGAGAATGCCGGCGGGCAGCTCCCACAGCGGACCACCGACGGGATGACGGTACTGATGGACCATCACCACCCGATCGGCCTCGTCGAGGGCGACCACCCCCACGGCGCCGGGATGCACCACCACATCACGCTGCGAGATGTCGCCATCCGGCATCCGCACCTGATCGCGGCGGACAGAGATGACCCTCCCCTGGTAGGCCAGGGTGCTCTCGGTGACCTCGTACCGGTGCGGGGTCGCCGTCACGGGGACACCAGCGCGGCGGTGCCGTTGGAGCTGACGCTCGGACGGGACGCGCTCGCGCCCCGGCGGATACTCCCGCCGGATCGACCGGCCGTGACGCCGCGGGTCTGCGCGGCGCCGTTCTCCGGAGTGGGAGCGTCCTCGCCCGGCAGGTCCACCGGCAGCACCCCGCGGCGGCGGTCCGCATGCGCGACCGCCGCGGCGACGAGACCCCGGAACAGCGGATGGGCCCGGGTCGGCCGGGACCGGAACTCCGGATGTGCCTGGGTGCCGACGTAGTACGGGTGCACGTCGGCGGGCAGCTCGACCACCTCGACCAGGCGGCCGTCCGGCGACGCCCCGGAGAAGACCAGCCCGGCGGCGGCCAGCCGGTGCCGATAGTCGTTGTTCACCTCGTACCGGTGCCGGTGGCGCTCGGCGACCTCGGCGGCGCCGTACTCACGCCGGGCGAGCGTGCCGGGCGCCAGCACGCACGAGTACAGGCCCAGTCGCATTGTGCCGCCCATGTCCCGGGTGCCGGCCACCACCTCGTGCTGGTCAGCCATCGTGGAGATCACCGGGTGGGGGGTCTCGGGGACGAACTCGGTGGAGTTCGCCGCCTCCAGGCCGGCGAGACTGCGGGCCGCCTCGATGACCATGCACTGCAGGCCGAGGCAGATACCGAGGGTCGGAATGCCGTTCTCGCGGGCGTGCCGCAGCGCGGTGAGCTTGCCCTCGATGCCCCGCACCCCGAAACCACCGGGAACGATGATCCCGTCGACCCCGTCAAGCAGGGTGGCCGTCACGTCCGGGGAAGAGCACTCGTCCGAGGTGACCCACCGCAGGTCCACCCGAGTGTCGGTGGCGAAGGCGCCGGCGCGCAGGGCCTCGGTCACCGAGAGGTAGGCGTCGGGGAGGTCCACGTACTTGCCGACGATCGCGATCGTCGCCGTGTTGGCCGGGTGGTGCACCCGCCGCAGCAACGTGTCCCATTCCGTCCAGTCGACGTCGCGGAAGGACAGCCCGAGCCGACGCACCACGTAGGCGTCGAGACCCTCGCGGTGCAGCACCCGGGGAATGTCGTAGATGGAGCTCGCGTCCGGCGCCCCGACGACGGCCTCGTCGTCGACGTCGCACATCATCGCGATCTTCTTCTTGAGTGAATCGGGCAGCGGCCGGTCGGACCGGCAGACCACGGCGTCGGGCTGCAGGCCGATGCTGCGCAACGCCGCGACCGAATGCTGGGTCGGCTTGGTCTTCAGCTCTCCGGAGGGGGCGAGGTAGGGGACCAGGCTCACGTGCACCGTCAGGGCGTTGTCCCGACCGACCTCGTGGCGTACCTGACGGATCGCCTCCAGGTAGGGCAGCGATTCGATGTCCCCGACGGTCCCGCCGACCTCGGTGATCACCACGTCGACGGAGTCACCGGCCAGCCGCCGGATCCGGTTCTTGATCTCGTCGGTGATGTGCGGGACGACCTGGACGGTCTGGCCCAGATAGCCGCCGCGGCGTTCCCTGGCGATAACGGCCGAGTAGACCTGGCCCGTCGTCACGTTGGCGCTGCCGTCGAGGTCGACGTCGAGGAACCGCTCGTAGTGGCCGATGTCGAGGTCGGTCTCGGCCCCGTCGTCGGTCACGAACACCTCA
>NZ_CDWRCK010000149.1:0-2286 GCF_977927595.1 Frankia sp. CcWB3 | reverse complement strand
CCGTGCTGGAACGGGTTCATCGTCCCCGGGTCCACGTTGAGGTAGGGGTCGAGCTTCTGCATCGTGACGCGGAGTCCACGAGCCTTGAGGAGTCGACCGAGGCTCGACGCGGTCAGTCCCTTGCCGAGACTGGACGCGACCCCGCCGGTGACGAAGATGTGTTTGGTGATATGCGCCTGACCCACCCGAAGCTCCCGTGGTTACGCCGCCGGTCCGGCCCCGGCGCCTCCACGGGACTTCACGGTAACAGCTCCCCCACACGACGCCTCCAGCGCAATGCGGGGACTCTGCCATAAGGGTGAGTCAGGGCCCTCGGTTATCACCTTCGGTGACTCCCTGGACCACCGCAGGATGCCCGGCCTCCCCGACCGCGGTGGCACTACGGCAGCGCCTTGTCGGCCGCCGCGGCGGCGAGCAGCTCCTCGGCGTGCCCACGGGCCAGCGGGCTCTCCTCCTGGCCGGCAAGCATCCGGGAGAGTTCCCGCACCCGGCCGGCGTCGTCGAGCGTGACGACCCCACTGCGGGTGACCGATCCGTCGTCGGCCTTGTGGACCACCAGATGACGGTCCGCAAAGGCGGCGACCTGCGGCAGATGGGTGATACAGATCACTTGATGAGTGCGGGCGAGACGGGCGAGGCGCCGGCCGATCTCCACCGCGGCCCGACCGCCGACCCCGGCGTCCACCTCGTCGAAGACCATGGTCGAACCGGTGTCGGCGGCGGCGAGGACGACCTCGATCGCGAGCATAACCCGGGACAGCTCACCGCCCGACGCGCCTTTCTGGACCGGCCGCGGCGGCGCCCCGGGATGCGGGATCAGCCGCAGCTCCACGTCGTCGACGCCGAACGGTCCAAACGCGACGACCCGCAGGCCGACCGGCAGACCGGCCGGATCGTCGCGCTGCGACACGGCGGCCTCCACCCGGGCCCGGGGCATCGCGAGCCCGGCGAGCTCGGCGGCGACCGCCGCACCGAACCGGGCCGCCGCCTTGGTCCGGGCGTCGCTGACCTCCTCGGCGAGCCGGGCCAGCTCGGCGGTCAGGCTGTCCCGCCGGACGGTGAGCGCCTCGACGCTGTCCCCGGCGCCGTCGAGTTCCAGCAGCCGGCGCCCAGCCTGGTCCGCCCAGGCCAGCACGCCGTCGATGCCGGTACCGTGCGCCCGGGTCAGGCTGGTGAGGGCGGCCTTACGCGCCTGGGCGTCGGCGAGGCGCACCGGGTCGGCATCGATGCCCTCCGCGTAGGAGGCGAGGTCCGCGGCGACGTCGGTGAGTAGCATCCCCACCTCCGTGAGCCGCACGCCGAGAGCGGCGAGCTCGGCGTCGAGGGCGGACTCGCCGGCGATGATCCGCTGGGCCGCGGCCACCAGATCGACCGCACCGGGCTCGTCCGACCCGGTGGCCGGATCGCTCATCAGCGCGGCGTGCGCGGTCCGCGCCGCCCGCACCAGGGTCTCCACATGCTCCAACCTGGTCAGCTCGGCGTCGAGGATGACGTCCTCACCAGGGCCGGGGGCGACCCGTTCCACCTCGTCCAGGCCGAGGCGCAGCAGCTCCGCCTCCTGCTCGCGTTCACGCACCCGGTCGGTGATCTCGGCGAGCCGCCGACTGACCCGGGTCAGCTCCCGGTACACACCGCCGTAGCGGGCCAACGGCCCGGCGACGGCGGAACCGGCGAACCGGTCCAACGCGTCACGCTGGGTGGACGGCTTGAGCAGGCGCTGTGCCTCGGACTGGCCGTGCACGGCGATCAGCTCCTCGGCGATCTCGGCGAGGACACTCGCCGGGACCGAGCGGCCCGCGACCTGCGCCCGGGACCGGCCCTCCGCGGTCAGGGTCCGACCGACGACGAGGACAGCGCCGCCCGGATCCTCGTCGAGGTCGCCGCCGACTTCGCGGACCCGGGCCGCGACAGCCGACTCGGCACCGATGACGAGCCGACCCTCGACGAAGGCGCGATCGACCCCCGGCCGGACCAGACCGTAATCCGCCCGCCCGCCGGTGAGCAGCCCCAGCCCCTGGACAATCATGGTCTTGCCGGCTCCGGTCTCGCCGCTTACCACGGTGAGGCCGGGAGCAAGGTCGAGGGCGGCGTCGTCGATGACCCCGAGGCCGCGGATGCGAATCTCCTCGAGCACGCCCCGAACTCTAGCGTCACCAGAACGGAGGCCGATATCGCAGAGGCGGAAGATCCGCCACCGCTGCCGCCGCGTCGCGGCGAAGCCCCCCGACGATCATCCCAGGAAGCTCGCCGAAGGCGAGCTAACGGAAACCCCGAACGGCGCCCTAG
>NZ_CDWRCK010000148.1:9548-11021 GCF_977927595.1 Frankia sp. CcWB3 | reverse complement strand
CGCGCAAGTTATTTCATTTCGATTCCTTTACAATACTCGCTAGACGGAAGATCGACGGATAAGCTCGGGGGCAGATCTCCGACGCCCCTTCAAGTAGCTCGTGCGCGAAATATTCGGCGTCAGACCATGCACCCACCCGGGCCAGTACATACGCCATATCAGCCATACACATGGCATGGTCAATTATGGGGACGTAATGAAGTAACAAATACGTGATCGAGAGCATCATCGCAGGTCACAGGCCTGTGGAGGGTTCGAAACGCGCAAGTTATTTCATTTCGACTCCTTAGTCGGCGGCCTTCCATAGATCGCGCGAGTGTGAGCCCTTCTGCGGGAGCACCGTTCTCTGCGGCATGCATCGACATCCCCGCGCTCCCAGCGTCCGACGGTGGTCCGGTCAACGTCCAGTTCATGCGCAAATGACTCTTGAGAATAGCCCATGGCGCGGCGCCTAGCCGTTAGACCGCTTTGCTTCCGAGCCATCAACTCAATCCCTTCGCGTCCCGCGGATGCATCAGATGCATCAATTGTGCATCATCGTTGCCGTAGTCCCGCTGCGGCCGGTGCGCCACGGTAGGTAGGGGCACTTCGGGTCACCTTGCTCTGGGGATCGGCGTAGGCGGGATCGTCGTGCACCGCGAATCCGTGCTGCGCCCGCTCGATCTCCACTAGCCTGGGCTCCACCCGGAAGCGGCCGACAGCCGCCCGCGAGGCATCCACAGAGATGAAGGTGTCCTTCGTGTCGTGGACGATCAGGGTGGGTGCGGTCGATCTCTGGCGAGAGGGCAACGGCTCGGCGTCCCCGACTGCAACCTTGGTCCTCGCCAACAGCGGCAGGCTGCACCAGACCACCTTGCCGCCGGTCGAAGGTCGGTAGTAGGCCCATCGGGTGCTCAGGGCCGACAGCAGCAACAGGCCGCGTCCGCCCTCGGCGTCGAGAGCCGGGTCTTGCCGGATGGGTGCGGCTGCGCTGGAATCCCAGACCTCGATGATCAGATCGGTATCGGTGCGCGTCAGGCGGGTAGCGATGATGTCCGCCCCTCCATCCCGCTGGGTGGTGATGTCCCGGGCCGAGGAGCCGGCTTATGTACTTGTAGTGTTGACCTTTCCTGGGTTCTCGCGGAAGAACGACTCCGCCATGTCGGTTCCCACACGATGGCGCCCGCAGCTGCGAGAAGCCGAGCAGATTCGGCGTCGATGCCGCGGGCGCCACCAGTGGCCAGCGCCACCTGGCCGTCTAGGCGAAATTGATCCTTGTCTCTGATTCCTTGCTCTCTTTGGCGTTAAGGTGTTAAAGCGTTATGGCTATTTGCTCGGGGATGGAATCATCGGTATCTGACGGTAGATGTAAGAAATTTTCATCAATACGCGCCGGCTCGGCCATCTATGGCAATCGTAGCGTGGCATGCTATCCGGAGATGATCGGCTTGCCGAGCGGCAGGCCCTTCCCGCCGGTCTCGGTGGACATGGGAG
>NZ_CDWRCK010000148.1:0-9382 GCF_977927595.1 Frankia sp. CcWB3 | reverse complement strand
ATGATGTCGAGGTACAGGTAGACCGCGACCGCGATGAAGGCAAACACGACGTAGCCGCCGGCGTGCGTGAGGGCGGTGTTGGCGTAGATGGTGCCGAGCAGTAGCAACACCAGCGCGACGTCGACGAGCCCGAGCAGCAGGGTGTAGCTGCTGGGCAACCGCAGGGTGGCCACGGTGAACAGGACGATGGTGACCAGCCAGCTGATCAGCCACAGTTCGGTGCTCCTGGTGACCTGATCGGCGGGGATATTGTACCAGTTGTGGCCGAGACCGAGGACGAACGCGGCGTAGCTGCCGTAGAACCCGAAGAACACCCCGAACAGGCTGGCCGCGGCGTTCTGCCCGAGCGCCGCCGCCCAGATCGCGGAGATCAGGAGACCGACGGTGGTGGCAGTCATGATGACGGGTATGGCGGCGCCGCCCGCGGCGGGCGGAAGCCACCCGGTGTCGACCAGCCCGAGGCCGACGGCACCGGCGATGAAGGTGGGGATACCGATCACGCCCGGGTTGCCGCGCAGCGGGCTGAGAGGCGGCGGAGCGGGTAATGTCTCGGTCTCGTTCGGTAACGGCTGTGAGTGGGTGGCGACGGTGGCGCTGTCGGTGCTGGTGGTCATCGGGATCATCCTCCTGAAGGGGCCGTTTCCGAGGCGGCCCGCCGTATGTGCTGCGGGTGCGGGCGGTAGAGGAGGGCCGGACGTGCCGTGGGGACTACGCCGTCCCCGTCCTACGCCGGTGAGGCAGTGCTCGGCCCTCCCGGTTTTGCTGGCGTTACTTGCCGTCGTGTCACGCTGCGGGCTACGCGAAACGAACGAGGAGTTTGATAATGCCTTCCTCCTTGGTTTTCTTCAACCTGAAGGCGCATTCGACTTCGTCGAACCCGAACTCGTGGGTCGTCATCGCCAGCGCGATGTCCATGAACGTTGGCCGGGTCGGGAGGCGCCGGGTGGGGTTGGCGCTGCCCGGAGGGCGGGGTGTGTGCTGTCGGTACCGACGTGTGTGACCGGTGCCGGGAGGTGGGCGTATGGCACAGCGTGTGCGGGCGCGGTGGCACCCTGTCCGTAGCCCCGTGATCGGGGTGGGGGAAGGACTCCCGGAGAGCTGCCGCCGCGGGCTGGTGCGGTTTGTAGCGGAGGTCAAGGCAGCCCGGCCGGCCGCAGTGGCCGTGCGCTGCGGTGGCTGCGCGTCCGGCGCCGGTCACCACGCCTGGAACGTCACCACGCCTGGAACAATGAGACATCGGTGGAGGAGGACATGAACGTGAGCAACCATGAGGTGCCGTCGCTGAGCAGGCAGGTCGAGACCGCCGTCGCCGGTGCGATCGACCGGGCGCTGCCGGAACTCGCCGGCGCCGACCCGGTTGTCCGGGGCTCCGACCACGCGGACTTCCAGGCCAACGCGGCGCTCGCGCTCACCCGGCGGGCCCGCCGCCGCCCCGGGGAGCTGGCGGCTGCGGTCGCTGATGCCGTGCGCGCCGATGCCGTGCGCGCCGACGGCGCCGCTCTGGTGGCCGACGTCACCGTCTCCGGGCCTGGCTTCCTTAACATCACCCTCGCCGATGACGCGCTGTGGCGGCAGGTCACCGCCCGCCTTGCCGCCGGGCGGCTCGGCGTCGGCGCGGCCGAGCGGGGCCGTCGTACGATCATCGACTACTCCGGGCCGAACATCGCCAAGGAGATGCACGTCGGCCACCTGCGCACCACGATCATCGGGGACTGCCTGGCCCGGGTGCTCGGCTTCCTCGGCGCGGACGTCATCCGCCAGAACCATCTCGGGGACTGGGGCACCCAGTTCGGCATGCTCATCCAGTACCTCGACGAGCATCCCGCGGCGTCCTGGCACCACGACGACCTCGCCGCCGGCGCCTCCACGGTCTCGGCCCTCGATACCCTCTACCGGGCCGCCCGGAGCACCTTCGACGCCAACCCCGCCTTCGCCGACCGGGCCCGGCGCCGGGTCGTCGCGTTGCAGGCCGGCGACGCGGCGACCGTCAGCCAGTGGCGGGACATCGTCGCCGAGTCCGAGTTCGCCTTCGGGGAGATCTATCGCCGCCTCGGCGTGCTGCTCACTAGTGAGGACTCGGTGGGCGAGTCCTTCTACAACCCCTGGCTTCCCGATGTCGTCGATGAACTCGTGCGCGCGGGTATCGCGGCCGGCAGCGACGGGGCCCTGTGCGTGTTCTCCGCCGAGGTGACCGGACCGGACGGGGAGCCCGTGCCGCTCATGGTCCGCAAGAACGACGGCGGCTACGGCTACGACACCACGGACCTCGCGACGATCCGCTACCGCATCCGCGATCTCAAGGCCGACCGGCTGCTCTACGTCGTCGACGCCCGCCAGGCCCTGCACTTCCGGCTCGTTTTCGAGGCCGCCCGCCGCGCCGGCTGGCTGTCCGACGACGTCGAGGCCACCCACGTCTCCTACGGCACCGTCCTCGGCCCCGACGGCAGGCCGTTCAAGACCCGCTCCGGCGAGACCGTCAAGCTCATGGACCTGCTCGACACCGCCGTGGAACGGGCCCGCACCATCGTCGCCGAGAAGGCCCCCGGCCTCGACCCGGCCGAGCTCGACCTGATCGCCGAGCAGGCCGGTATCGGCGCCGTTAAATACGCCGACCTGTCCACCTCCCGGACCAAGGACTACACCTTCGACGTCGAACGGATGGTGTCGTTCACCGGGAACACCGGCGTGTACCTGCAGTACGCCCACACCCGGATCCAGTCGATCCTCCGCAAGGCCGGCGACACTCCGAACATCCCGGATGCCCCGGATGCCCCGGACACCCTGGTCGAGGTGGACCCCACCCTGACGCCGCATCCCGCCGAACGGGCGCTCGTCCTCACCCTTGACGCCTTCGGTGACACGCTCGTCGACGTCAGCCGCGCCCTCGAACCCCACCGGCTCTGCGGCTATCTCTACGATCTCGCCAAGGCCTACACCGACTTCTACGAGGCCTGCCCGGTGCTGTCCGCTCCGGGCTCCCTGCGCGCCAACCGCATCGCCCTGTGCCGGCTCACCGCCCGCACCCTGCGCCAAGGGCTCGACCTGCTCGGCATCGCCGCGCCTGACCGAATGTAGGCCCGGCCGGCGGGTCCAGGTTAAGCTGGTATCCACGCGGATGTGCATGGTGTGCCGGGAAGTCTGGTCGGCGATGTCCGATTCGACCCCTGATGCTGGGAGACCGCCTTGGGCCCGCCGCCACCTCACAGTCCATGGTTTCACCGCAGTTTCTGGTTTCACCGGGACTCCCGGTTTCGCCGTGGTTTCCGGCTTTTCGGCCGTGGTTCGCGGGCGGAGACTCAGCGGGTCGCCGCCATCCTGCGCGGTGAGACGATCGGCGGGGCGCTCCTGCTCGCCGCCGCCGTGCTCGCGCTCGCACTCGCCAACTCGCCCTGGTCCGACGCCTACCGATCGCTGCTGGCCGTCCGGGTTGGTCCCGCCGCCCTCCACCTTGATCTGACGCTGGCGGAGTGGACCGCCGACGGACTGTTGGCGATCTTCTTTTTCGTCGCCGGGCTGGAACTCAAACGGGAGTTCGTCGCCGGTGACCTGCGTGATCCGCGCCGCGCCGCGGTCCCGGTGCTCGCCGCCTTCGGCGGTGTCGTCGTCCCGGCCGTCCTGTACACGTTGGTGAACCTGGGCAGCGGCGCGCTGCGGGGCTGGGCCATCCCGACGGCGACCGACATCGCCTTCGCGCTGTCGGTACTGGCGGTCATCGGCCGACACCTGCCGATCGCGTTGCGGACCTTCCTGCTCACGCTCGCGGTGGTCGACGATCTGGTGGCCATCGTCATTATCGCCGTCTCCTACACCGAACGGCTGTCGGTCGCGCCCCTGGTCGGCGCGCTCGTGCCGTTGGCGGCGTTCACCGTGCTGGTGCAGCGGCGGGTGCGGTCGTGGTGGCTGCTGCTGCCGCCGGCGCTGGCGACCTGGGCGCTGGTGCACGCCTCCGGCGTGCACTCCACCGTCGCCGGGGTGCTGTTGGGCTTTGCGGTGCCGGTGCTGCGCAGCGAGCGGGGCCGTGCTCCCGAGACGGACCGAGGCCTAGCCGAGCACTTCGAACACCGCTGGCGTCCGATTTCGGCCGGTATCGCCGTGCCGATGTTCGCCTTCTGCTCTGCCGGGGTGACGGTGGGCGGTCTCGACGGTCTAGCCGAGGCGTTGAGTGACCGGGCGGCCGTGGGCGTGATCCTCGGCCTGGTCGTCGGCAAGACGGTCGGGATCCTCGCCGCGACCTGGCTGGTGGCGCGCTTCACGGGGGCGAGCCTGGACGCTGGGCTGGCCTGGCTCGATGTGGTGGGCCTGGCGATCCTGAGCGGCATCGGGTTCACCGTCTCCCTGCTCATCGGGGAGCTGGCGTTCGGGAGCGATTCCCCTCGTAGCGATCACGTCAGGATCGCCGTGCTGACCGGCTCCCTGATCGCCGCTCTGTTGGCGGCCGTGCTGCTGCGCCTGCGTAACCAGGCTTACGCTCAGCTGGAGCGGACCGAGACCGCCGACCTAGACCGGAACGGGATCCCGGATGGCTACGAGGGGGTGGAAAAGGACGGCTACGGGAAGGTGGACGAGGCGGAGACCGACCGTGTCGACTGACGACACGACTGGCACGTTCACGCCGACCCGCAGGCCGAAGGAAGTCCCCTCCCCGGTCGCGGCCTCGACGAGGAGGTTGCCCCAGGCGAATCGAGACAGCCAGCACACCTCCATCTCCAGCCGGTTGTGGGCCATTGACAGCAGGCGCCGGATCTCCCCGTCCGCTTCGGACCCCGGGATCGTGAGGAGAGCCCCCGCCCCGGATCAGCCTGGATGCGTGCCGACGGTGTCGCGGAGCTCGGCGCCGAGGCGGCCGTCCGAAACCCGGGCACAGTGGGCGCAGCAGAAGAACCGCCCGGATACTTCGACGCCGTGCCCGATAATGCGGCAGTCGCAATGTTCGCAGCGAGGGGCGAGTTTTGCCACAGCGCATTCAAAGCAGTCAAAGATGTATTTCTCGCCACTCACGACCTGCACCTCGAACGACATCCAGTAGTCGTTACCGCAGGTGTCACATCTGGCCATCGTCTCGCCCCCTCTCGCCGGTCCGGACGTTAGACCGGATGGGCACTGATCGCATCTTCCGCCATCGGTATGTTCATCATGTCGATCGATGGTAACGGCGGGCCGATCACCCGGTATCTGCCCAGGTCGTCAAGGCCGGGCGGCATGCCTCATCGAAAAACTGCGACCGGAGCGGGGCGACAGGAGCGGGATGGATCTTCAGTTGGCGGGCAAGGTAGTGCTGGTGACCGGCGGCTCGAACGGGCTGGGAGCCGCCCTGGTGCGGACGCTGGCCGCCGAGGGGGCGCGGGTGGCCTTCTGCGGGCGCGACGAGACACGGCTGCGGAAGGTTGCCGAGCAGGCGCAGGCTGGCGGTGGCGAGGTTCTCGCCGTACCCGCCGATGTGACCAGCACCACCGACCTTGAACGTTTCGTCGCCACCGCCGTCGACCGGTGGAACGCCGTGGACGCCCTGGTGAACAACGCCGGCGCCAGCGCGGCCGGTACGTTCGAGAAGCAGGCCGACGAGGTCTGGAACGCCGATCTGGAGCTGAAGCTGCACGCGGCGATCCGGGCCTCCCGGCTGGTGTTGCCGTACCTGCGGCGCGCGGGCGGTGGCGGCATCGTGAACTCACTGTCCGTGGCGGCCAGAGCCCCTGGCGCCGGCTCCACCCCGACCTCCGTCACTCGGGCCGCGGGCCTCGCGCTCACCAAGGCCCTGTCCAAGGAGCTTGGCCCGGACCGGATCCGGGTCAACGCGGTTCTGATCGGCCTGGTGGAGAGCGGGCAGTGGGATCGGGCGGCGGCCCGGGAGAACATCACGGGCGACGAGCTGTACGAACGGATGGGGCGGACCTCCGGAATCCCGCTCGGTCGGGTGGGCCGGGCCCAGGAGTTCGCCGATCTGGTCGCGTTCCTGCTCTCCGCGCGGGCCGCCTACATCACGGGTGCGGCGATCAACCTCGACGGCGGCCTCAGCCCGGTCGCCTGACGGCAGATGGCCGGCCGATCAACCGGCGCGCCGGGTCTGCCGTCAGGCCGCCGCAGGTAGCCCTGGTGAGCAACCCGCCTCGCCGCGGGCCGGACCTTCGTAGGCTGGCGGGGTGACCGATCGCCTGTACTTCCGTCAGCTGTTGTCCGGCCGTGACTTCGCCGTCGGCGATCCGGTCGGTACCCAGATGGTCAACTTCGTCTACCTCGTGGGCGACCGCGAGACCGGCGAGGCCCTGATCGTCGATCCCGCCTACAAGGTCGACGACCTGCTCAACCTGCTGGCCGCCGACGGTATGCGGCTCACCGGCGCGCTCGTCACCCATTACCACGCTGATCACATCGGCGGAAACGCGTTCGGCATGGAGATCGAGGGTGTCCGCCAGTTGCTCGGCCGGCAGAACGTCCCGATCCACGTCAACCGGGCCGAGGCGGAGTGGGTACGGCGGGCGGCCGAGATCTCCGCGTCCGATCTGGTCGAGCATGATGACGACGACGTGGTGATGGTCGGGGAGATCCCCGTGCGGCTGCTGCACACCCCCGGCCACACCCCCGGCAGCCAGTGTTTCCTCGTCGACGACCGGCTCGTTGCCGGGGACACCCTGTTCCTCGAGGGCTGCGGCCGGATGGACCTGCCCGGCGGCGACGCGGGACTGATGTACGACAGCCTGCGTCGGTTGGCCGCGTTGCCGGACACCACCACCGTCTTCCCCGGCCACCAGTATTCTCCGCAGGCGTCGGAGGACCTCGCGGTGGTCAGGCGGATGAACCACGTCTTCCGGCCGACGAGCGCCCAGCAGTGGAAGGCGATGCTGGGCCTGTCCTGAATCCCGCGGTCGACCGGGTCGCCGCCGGGAAGACCCTCGTGTTCACGGAACCGCATGGTCGACAAGGCGAGGAGCCCCGTATGGCAGCCCCGGTCCGTGCCGCAGCCCTGCAACTCGGCTGTCCCGACGAGGAGAACGCGGCGGACCGGGTGCGCAGGGTGCTGGGGGAGATCCGGCGGACCCAGGCGGACCTGGTCGTCCTCCCCGAACTATGGGTCACCGGCTATTTTCACTTCGATCGGTACGAGGCGGAGGCGGAGGCGGTGACCGGGCCGACGGTCACCGCCCTGCGGGAGGCCGCCCGGGAACGCGGATGCCACCTGGTGGCCGGCAGCATCGTGGAACGGTCCGCCGACGGACGGCTTTTCAACACGACCGTGTTGATCGGTCCGGACGGGATGATCCGGCATGCGTACCGCAAGGTGCACCTGTTCGGCTACGGCTCCGCGGAGGCCCGGTTGCTGACGCCGGGTGCCACGGTCGGAACCGTCCCCACCGAACTCGGCGTCGTCGGGCTGGCGACCTGTTACGACCTCCGGTTTCCCGAGCTGTTCCGGCTGCTGGCCGAGGGCGGTGCCGAGATCGTGGTGGTGGTGTCGGCCTGGCCGTTGGCCAGGCTGGACCACTGGCGCATGCTCACCCGCGCCCGGGCCATCGAGAACCAGGTGTACCTCGTCGCCTGCAACGCCGCGGGCCGCCAGGCGGGCCGGGAGATGGCCGGGGCGAGCGTCGTCGTCGATCCGTGGGGAGAGGTGCTCGCCGAGGCCGGCCCGCGGCCCACCACGGTGCGCGCGGAGCTGGACCCGGCCCGACCGGCCGCCGTTCGTGCCGAGTTCCCGGTGCTCACGCATCGCCGGCTAGGGCTCGACCACCAGAACCGGCTCGACCCCGCGTATCCGCTCGACCTGGCCGGGCGTGGCGAGGCCTTTCTCGACTTCTGGCGGGAGCGGCACCTGTGCAGCCTGACCACCGTCCGGCCGGAGGGCAGCCCGCACGTGGTCGCCGTCGGCGCGACGCTCGATCCGGCGGCGGGCATCGCCCGGGTGATCACATCGGCCCGATCCCGCAAGGCCCGCCTGATCGCGGCGGGGCCGGCCCAGGGCACCCCCGTCGGGCTCTGCCAGATCGACGGTCGACGCTGGTCGACGCTGGAGGGACTGGCCGTGCTCCGGGATGATCCGGTGAGTGTGGCCGACGCCGAGTTCCGCTATGCGCAGCGTTACCGCACGCCGCGGGCCAATCCCCGGCGTGTCGTCGTAGAGGTGCGGATCACCCGCGTGCTCGGCAGCGTCTGACCCTCAGGGGCCGAGGGGAACCGCCACGGTGGCCGGGAGCACCGGATCCCCGCTCCCCGTGGAGGCCGTGGCGGCCGTGGCGGTGGCCAGTGCCGCGGATGGCGCCGGCGGGCCCGGCTGCGTGGGTATGGGAGCCGCACCGGCTCGGGGCATCGCTCGTCGGCCCCGGGGAGTCTTTCCCCAAGGCTTCGCGATGGACAGCACTGTCGCCGTGATGAACAGGACGTTCATCACACTGGCACCGAGGACGATCGCGACGGTCGGAGCCGTGTAGGCGACCTCCCCCCCGTCCGTCGCCTGTCCGGCCCGCACGATCAACGGGCGCATCACGGAGCCGCCGAGTATCACGGCAACGACGGTGATGACGAGTTTCGTCGCCACCCACCAGTGCCGCAGCAGTCCCCATCTCGTTTTCACCGAGATCACCACCCCGGTGACCAGGGTGAGCAGAGCGAGCGGGATATCGAGGACCCGGTCGACGACGTGCATGAGCTCATATGCGGAGTGCCGAAGACCGGCATCGGCCGCCGCGGTCGAAGCCAGGACAAGCTGTGCGAACGCCACGCCATTCCAGCCGACACCCACCAGCACATGCATTGCCAACAGGGCGGTGCGTATCGGTTTACGCAGGTGGCGGCCCCGCTCGCGCAGGGTGGGTCCGGTCCGACCGGGTCCGGTCGCCGATGCGCCGGCCGTCGAGGCCACGGCGGGTACGGGATTCCCGGAATCGGCTGTCTCCGCAGGATCGGCCGTTGGTGCCGGACCGCGCGGTGATGCCGGGTCTGCCGGTGCCGCCGGACCGGCAGGCGTCGCGCTGGCGGCTGGGTCGGTGCCGGCTGCTGGGTCCGTGCTGTCCGCGGTCTCGAGTGGCGTCGAACCGGCCGCGGTGGGCACCGCCCCGGCGGGGGATGCGGTCATGCGGACGTCTCGGGCAGATTCATCGTCCGATTCTCTCCGTCACTGGATCATCAAGTGAGACGATTTTCAGGCGTCCTGGGATGGCTCTCCGAGCAGCGGATCGAAATAGTACAGCCAATCGGTTGGCCCGGTCTGACACAGGTGACCAGAAGCTACTTTCACAATTTAAATGCAACCGAGCTCGGGCTGTGTACGGATCATGGTATAGAAAGATTGATCATCAGCGGTGCGGGCTTCCGGTGCCGCCGCCTGACGGTAAACATTCACCTGCTTTAGTGATCTTGCTGTAGGTGACGGTTCACGGGCATGGCTGTGGGC
>NZ_CDWRCK010000147.1:7119-11234 GCF_977927595.1 Frankia sp. CcWB3 | reverse complement strand
AAGTCGGGTTGGAGGACTAGGCCGCCCTTCGGGGTTTCCGTCACCTCGCCTTCGGCGAGGTTCCTGGGGGAGGCGCCGGCCGGCGGGGGCGTTATCTTCACGTGACCGGTCGGCCATCCCGCCGACATGCCCTTTGCGCATGCTCAGCTACATGTCGTACCTGCTTCGCCTCATGCTGCCGGACCGCCCGGGAACGCTCGGCGCAGTGGCCACGGCCCTGGGCAGGGCGAGCATCGACATCGTCAGCATCACCGTCGTCGAGCGCACCGCCGACGGAGCCGTGGACGATCTGCTCGTGCTCCTGCCACCGGGCGGCCTCGCCGATCGCGTCCTCACCGCCGCCCAGTCGGTTCCGGGCGTGATCGTCGAGTCGCTTCGGCCGTTTCTCGCCGACGGGGGCGGTGTCGGCAACGACCTCGACCTGGTGGACGCCCTGACCGATCGGCCGCACGACGCCGCGACGACCCTGACGGACCTCGCGCCCGGCGTCTTCCACGCCGACTGGGCGATGCTGCTGGAGCACGTCGGGCCGGATGACGTCCGGGTCCGGGAGACCTCGGTGGGCGCTCCGGCCCTCGGTGGGGACGATCTCGGTGTCCCTGAACGGGTCCGGTTACCCCTGCCCTGGCTGCCGCTGGAACGGGCGCGGCGGATCGGGGCCGAGGATGGCGCCTTCCCGCCTCACTGGCGGGCGGTCAGCATGGAACTCGCCGCGGCCCCGGTCGGCGGCGACCGGCTGGTGATCCTGGTCGGGCGGCCCGGCGGCCCCCGGTTCCGCTCCTCCGAGATCGACCGGCTGGCCCATCTGGCGGGCATCGCCGCGAGCCTGACCAGGACGGGCCGTTTCTGAGTGGGGGAGCCTTCCCCACGTTATTCCACCGGGGTCTCGGCCTTCTCGGGACCGTCCACGGGAACGGCGAGCTTGCTGGCCGCGTCGACCCCCTGCGCCAGCAGAACGGCGAATCCGGCCTCGTCCAGCATGGGGATCCTGAGACTGCGCGCCTTGTCGTACTTCGAGGCCCCTGGATCCGTGCCGACGACGACGGCGGTGGTCTTCCTGCTCACCGAGCCGGTGACCTTGCCGCCGCGCGCCTCGACCGCCTCCTTGGCCGAGTCGCGGCTCCAGTCGGTGAGCGTGCCGGTGATGACGACGGTGACGCCGTCGAGGGGACGTGGGCCCTCCTCCGCGCCGACGTCGGCGAGCCGTGCCCCGCCGGCGGCGATCCTGGCGAGGATGTCGCGGTGCCGCTCATCGGCGAACCAGTCGACCACCGCGCCGGCGATCTTCGGACCGACCCCTTCGACCGCGGCGAGGTCCTCGGCCGGCGTGGCGGCGATCGCTTCCAGCGACCGCAGTTCCCGGGCGAGCGCCCGCGCCGCCGTGGGCCCGACGTGGCGGATCGACAGGCCGACCAGCAGCCGCCAGAGCGGCCGGTGCCGCGCGGCCTCGACCCCCCGCAGAATCTGGTCGATCTTCTTCTGCGCGAACCCGCGCAGCCCCTCGAAGGACTCGGGCGTCAGGTGGAAGATGTCGCCGATGTCACGCACCCGGCCCGCCTCGAGCAGGGCGGTCGCCGTCTCATACCCGAGCCCGTCGATGTCCATCGCCCCCCGGGAGGCGAAATGGAAGATCGACTCCCGCAGCTGCGCGGGACAGGAGACGGTGTTCGGGCAACGGATGTCGACCTCACCCTCGGACCGCACCAGCTCGGTGCCGCACTCCGGGCAGCGCGTGGGCATCACGAAGGCCCGCTCGGAACCGTCCCGCAGGTCGACGACCGGGCCGACGATCTCCGGGATGACGTCCCCGGCCTTGCGCAGGACGACCGTGTCCCCGATGAGCACCCCCTTGCGGCCGACCTCATCGATGTTGTGCAGGGTCGCGAGGCCCACCGTGGACCCGGCGACCAGGACCGGCTCCAGCTCCCCGAAGGGGGTCACCCGGCCGGTGCGGCCCACGTTCACCCGGATATCGCGCAGCTTGGTCGTGACCTCCTCCGGTGGATACTTGTAGGCCACCGCCCAGCGGGGGGACTTCGAGGTGGAGCCCAACCGGCGTTGCAGGGCGAACGAGTCGACCTTGACGACCACTCCGTCGATCTCGTGCACCACGCCGTGGCGCGCATCGCCCCACCGGTGCACGTAGTCCAGCACGCCGGGCACCGCCGCCAGGACCTCGAAGTGGGTGGCGACGGGCAGCCCGAGCTCCGCGAAGCGGGCATAGGCCGCCGACTGGGACGTGGCCTCGAAGCCGCGCTGCGCGCCCAGGCCATGGACAATCATCTCCAGCGGCCGGGTGGCGGTGACCCGGGGATCCTTCTGCCGCAGGGATCCGGCCGCGGCGTTACGCGGGTTCGCGAACGGTTTGCCCCCCGCGGCCACCAGCCCGGCGTTGAGCTCGGCGAACTTCGCGGTCGGGAAGAAGACCTCGCCCCGCACCTCCAGCAGCTCGGGCACCCGCGGCCCGCGCAGCCGCACCGGCACGCTCGCCAGGGTGCGGATGTTGGGGGTGATGTCCTCCCCCGTCCGGCCGTCGCCGCGCGTCGCGGCACGCACCAGGTAACCGTCCTCGTAGACGAGGTCCACGGCAAGCCCGTCGATCTTCAGCTCGCAGAGCCAGGCGTCGACCTCGCTTTCCCGGGCCACGCGCGCCGCCCACTGGTGGAACTCGTCGTCGTCGAAGACGTTGTCCAGGGACAGCATCCGTTCGAGATGCTCGACCGGGGTGAACAGGGTCGAGTAGGAACCGACCACCTTCTGCGTCGGCGAGTCCGGCGTGCGCAGGTCGGGATGCCGCTCCTCCAGCGCGGCGAGCTCCGCCATCAACCGGTCGTACTCGGCATCGGAGATCGTCGGGGAGTCGAGCACGTAGTAGCGGTACGCGTGCTCGTCGAGCTCGCGGGCGAGGCTGGCGGCGCGGGCCCGCTCGTCCGCCGAAGCCGCCGCCGAAGCCACGCCGGATTCGTCGGCTGTACCGGCCGTGCCGGTTGTCGCGCTCACGACGGCGCGTCGACCAGAACCCGCCCCGCCTTCCGGCAGTGGCGCATCACCGTCCTGGCATCGTCCGTTCCCAGGCCCGCCAGGCCACAGGTCGACGTCACGGCGACCACCTCCCCGAGCTGCTCGGGCCGGAATCCCAACCGGCTCCACAGTGCGATGACGGGTTCGACCGTACGGCGGGCATCCGACAACTTCGGTGCGGCCGACACAGCCCGTCCGGCTGCACCAGCCGGTGCGGCCGGTCCAGTCGGTGAAATCGGCGCGGCCGGTGAAATCGGCCTGGTGGGGACGAGACCCGCCATCAACCGCACTCCGGCCTCCACGATCTCGCCGACGGCGTCGTCCTCGGCCTGGGTGAGCGCGGTGACGTCGAGACCGACGAAGTCCACGCCCGCCGCGCGCAACGCCGCCAGCGGCACCGCGGGAGCGCAGCAGTGCACCCCGACTCCGCCGGTCGCCGGCAGCGCCCGCAGGCCACCGAGCAGGATCCGCAGCCGCTCCACGACCAAGCCCTCCTCGACCGCGGGCAGCACCGAGAACCCGCTCGGAGTGCGGATCCGGCCCGCGAGCACCGCCGGCAGCGATGGCTCGTCGAACTGGACCAGGATCCGCGCCCCCGGGACGCGCTGGGCGATCTGTTCGACCTGTTCGACGAGCCCCGCGGCCAGTGCGTCGGCGATGTCACGGGTCGCGCCGGTATCTGACAACGCCTTGTGCCCGCGGGGAAGCTCCAGCTCGGCCGCCAGCGTCCACGGGCCGGTCGCGGCAATCTTGAAGGGTCCCGCGTAGCCGGCGGCGACCTCCGTCAACGCGTCCAGGTCGCGTTCGAGCAGATCCCGTGACCGGCGCAGGTCCAGGCCGGGTCGGGGAACCAGCCGCCAGCCGGCCGGCTGAAGGTCCACCGGCATGTCGACGAGGATCGCCGCCGCCCGCCCGACCATCGCACCCCCGGGTCCCCTGGCCGGCAGTTCGGGCAGATACGGCAGGTCCGGCAGCTCGTCGAAGACCAGCTTGACGGCCTGGGCCGCATCCGTTCCCGGCAGCGAGCCCACCCCGGTGGCCGCGCCGGCCGGCCACATCCGTGCAGCGTCAGTACTCATGTCTTGACATCTTCC
>NZ_CDWRCK010000147.1:0-6783 GCF_977927595.1 Frankia sp. CcWB3 | reverse complement strand
CTCCGGGCCCGCTCCGTCGACGGCCCGCCGACCAGGCGCCCGGCTAACCACCGGTAGTGCGGATGTGCCCTCCGCCAAGCACCCGGTCACCGTCGTACAGCACCACCGCCTGGCCGGCGGCCGTGCCGCGGACCGGCGTCGTCAGCGTCACGACGAGCTCCTCGCCGCGCGCCTGCGCCACCGCCGGTACCACCCCGCCGTGCGCCCGCACCTGGGCCAGACATGATACGGCCCCCTCGTGCGGCCAGACCGCCCGGTCCGCCACGAGTCGGCGCACGTCGAGCGCCTCGGCCGGTCCGACGGTGACCGTCGACGTCACCGGGGAGATGTCCAGCACATAGCGCGGCCGGCCGTCTGAGGCCGGCCGCCCGAGCTTCAGCCCGCGACGCTGACCCACGGTGAAGGCGTAGGCGCCGTCATGGTGCCCGAGCGTCTGCCCAGTCGTCGCATCGATGACCGGACCCGGCCGCGGGCCGAGCCGCTCGCGCAACCAGCCACCGGTGTCCCCATGCGAGATGAAACAGATGTCGTGGCTGTCCGGCTTGTCCGCAACGGCGAGGCGACGCTCGGCCGCTTCTACCCGCACCTGGGCCTTGGTGGAATCCCCGAGCGGGAACCGCGCGGCGGCGAGCTGCTCGGGACGCAGCGTTCCCAGGACGTAGGACTGGTCCTTGTCCGGATCCACCGAGCGGCGCAGGGTGCCGTCCGGATCGAGCCGGGCGTGGTGCCCGGTGACGACGGCGTCGAAGCCGAGCGCGAGGGCCTTGTCGAGTACGGCCGCGAACTTGATGCGCTCGTTGCAGCGCACGCAGGGGTTGGGCGTGCGACCGGCCGCGTAGGACTCGACGAACTCCTCGATGACGTCGGTCTCGAACCGGTCCGCGAGATCCCAGACGTAGAACGGGATGCCGAGGATGTCGGCGGCCCGCCGGGCGTCCCGGGCGTCCTCGATGGTGCAGCAGCCGCGGGCTCCGGTCCGGTCCGACTCCGGCGAGCGCGACAACGCCAGATGCACCCCGGTAACGTCGTGACCGGCGTCGACCGCCCGGGCGGCGGCGACGGCGGAGTCGACCCCGCCGGACATCGCGGCGAGCACCCGCATCAGACCATCACCTCCCCGAATCTCCGCCGAACCTCAGGGAACCACGTGGACGGGAGCGAGGCATCATGGGCATCGCATCTCAGGTGCCGCTCAGGCTGCCGCTCGTGCCGGCCAGCGCCCCCGCACGGCTCGCCCGCTCGACGACCGGCCCGATCGCCGCGACCAGCGCGTCGACGTCGCAGGCCCGTGAGGTGTGCCCGAGGGAGAACCGCAGCGATCCGCGGGCGTGTGCCTCATCCGCTCCCATCGCGAGCAACACGTGCGACGGCCTCGCCACTCCGGCGGAGCAGGCCGAGCCGGTGGAACACTCGATCCCCCAGGCATCGAGCAGCATCAGCAGCGAGTCTCCCTCGCAGCCGGGGAAGGTCAGATGGGCGTTTCCCGGCAGCCGGTGCGGCCCTGGACCGCCGCCGTCCCCGAGCAGCGGGGCGCCGTTGAGCACCGTCTCCGGGACCTCCGCCCGGACCCGGCGCACCAGGTCGTCACGCAGGGCCGCCAGCCGGACGCTCTCCTGCGGCGCCTCGGCGCACGCCTTTGCCGCGGCCGCCGCGAACGCCGCCACCCCGGCCGTGTTCAGCGTTCCGGACCGGATGTCGCGCTCCTGACCGCCGCCGTGGGTCAGCGGCTCCATCGCCAATCCCCGGCGCACCACCAGGGCACCGACACCGATCGGCCCCCCGATCTTGTGCGCGCTGACCGTGATGGCGTCGGGGCCCTCGTCGGTGACGGCGATCGGGATCTGGCCGAACGCCTGCACGGCATCGGTGTGGAAGGGCACGCCGTGACGGTGCGCGATCGTCGCGAGCTCGGCAATCGGCTGAACGGTGCCGACCTCGCTGTTCGCCCACATCACCGACACGACGGCCACCGAGTCCGGATCCCGGTCGAGGGCGGCGGCGAGGGTGTCCGGATGCACGGTTCCCGCGGCATCGACCGCGAGCAGCTCGACCTCGGCATCCTGCGCCCGGCCGAGCCAGTCGGCGGTGTCCAGGACGGCCCGGTGCTCGACGGCGCTGACCAGTACCCGCCGCCGGCCCGGTTCGGCCCGGCGGCGTGACCAGTACAGACCCTTCAGGGCGAGGTTGTCACTTTCGGTACCGCCTCCGGTGAACACCACGTCGGACGGGCGGGCGCCCAGCACTCCGGCGAGCGTCTCGCGGGACTCCTCGACGATGCGGCGGGCACGGCGGCCACTGGCATGCAGAGACGAGGCATTGCCGGTATCGGCAAGCACCGCGGTGTACGCGGCGAGCGATTCCGGTCGCATCGGCGTCGTCGCCCCGTGGTCGAGGTAGGTCACAGCTTTAGAGGGTAGTCGCGGACGGGCCGACGGCGACGGGAGAGCGGATCACACCGATCTCCGGGGCGACCGTCGGATCAGAAGTCGCCGGCGGCCCGGCGCAGATCGGTCAGCAGGTCGATGAGCGTGCGCACCCCGCCGTCACCCAGCCCGGGATCGGCGAAGACGGTGTCGTTGAGCTTCTCGGTCGCGGCCATGGCAGTGGCCCGGCCCTCCTCGGTGATCTTCGCGAGAATCGCCCGCCGGTCCGTAGGATGCGGGGTACGCCGCACCTGCCCCCTCGCCTCCAACCGGTCGACCGCGCTGGTGACGCTGGTCGGATGGACCTGCAGCCGACTTCCGATCTTGTTGAGGGGCAGCGATCCGGCCCGACTGAACATCAACAGCATCAGCAGCTCATAGCGCGCGAAGGTCAGGTCGAGGGGGCGCAGGACCTCGTCAACCCGGGCGAGGACGATCTGCTGCGCCCGCATCAGGGAGGTGACCGCTGCCATGCCGTCCGCGGCCGCCCCCCAGCCGTGGGCAGTCCAGTGCCGATGGGCCTCCGCTATGGGGTCGGTTGGCAACGGTTTCGGGGTGGCCACGACTTGTCGACGCTCCTGCACTTCATGGGACGGTTCCCGCCCGGCCTGGCAGCCGGGGACCGTCGCGGCGGGCAGCGTCCATTGCACCCCAGGACGGACGCGCTGGCAAAGATTCATGCGTACCCGGAGATTGCCGCGGCGCCCGGCGCACCGACCAGCGTAACGCCGATCGATGTAACGGCGGGCGCCACCCGGGACATAATCAGACGTTACGGCGATACTGCCCACCCACGTCGAAGAATGCCTGGGAGATCTGCCCGAGGGAGCAGACGCGGACCGCCTCCATCAGCGCCGCGAACGTGTTCCCCCCGCTCCTGGCGACCTCCCGCAGATGTTCCAGGGCGGCGCCCGCCTCGGCGCCGTGCCGGCGGTGGAACTCCTCCAGCCGAGTGAGCTGAGATTGCTTCTCCTCCTCCGTGGCCCGCGCGAGCTCCATCGGACCTCCCTCGGAGTCGGGATCGGTGCCGGCCGACTCGGGCCGCAGGAACGTGTTCACCCCGATGATCGGCAGGGTGCCGTCGTGCTTGCGCCGCTCGTACAGCATCGACTCGTCCTGGATGCGTCCCCGCTGATAGCCGGTTTCCATCGCGCCGAGTACACCGCCGCGGTCGCTGATCCGCTCGAACTCGGCGAGCACCGCCTCCTCGACCAGGTCGGTCAGTTCATCGACGATGAACGATCCCTGCAGGGGATTCTCGTTGGCGGCGAGTCCCCATTCCTGATCTATGACCATCTGGATGGCCAACGCGCGGCGGACGGAGTTCTCCGTAGGAGTCGTCACAGCCTCGTCGTAGGCATTGGTGTGCAGGCTGTTGCAGTTGTCGTAGATCGCGCACAGCGCCTGCAACGTGGTCCGGATATCGTTGTAGGCCATCTCCTGCGCGTGCAGCGACCGGCCCGACGTCTGTACATGATACTTCAGCATCTGCGACCGGGGGGCGGCACCGTATCGCTCCCGCATGGCCACCGCCCAGATCCGGCGAGCCACCCGCCCGATGACGGTGTACTCCGCATCCATCCCGTTGGAGAAGAAGAACGACAGGTTCGGGGCGAAATCGTCAATGCGCATCCCTCTGGCCAGATAGGCCTCGACGTAGGTGAAGCCGTTGGCCAGGGTGAACGCGAGCTGACTGATAGGATTGGCGCCGGCCTCGGCGATGTGATAGCCGGAGATCGATACCGAGTAGAAGTTCCGGACCGCGTGTTCGATGAACCACTCCTGCACGTCCGCCATCGCCCGCAACGCGAACTCGGTGGAGAAGATGCAGGTGTTCTGCCCCTGGTCCTCCTTGAGGATGTCCGCCTGCACGGTGCCACGGACCGTGGCCAGCGTGCGGGCCCGGACCTCGGCGGCCTCGTCCGCGCTCGGCTCCCGGCCGTGCTCGGCGCGGAAGGCGTCTAGGCGCTGGTCGATCGCGGCGTTCAGGAACATCGCCAGGATCGTCGGCGCCGGGCCGTTGATGGTCATCGAGACGCTGGTCGACGGATCACACAGATCGAACCCGGCGAACAGGACCTTCATGTCGTCCAACGTCGCTATCGACACGCCCGACGTGCCGATCTTGCCATAGACGTCGGGCTGGGACGCGGGATCGCGGCCGTAGAGGGTCACCGAGTCGAAGGCGGTGGACAGGCGGGTCGCGGGCGAGCCGGCGGAGAGGAAGCGGCACCGGCGGTTGGTCCGGAAGGGGTCACCTTCACCGGCGAACATTCGCGCCGGGGCCTCTCCGGCCCGTTTGAACGGAAAGACGCCGGCGGTGAAGGGGAAATAGCCCGGCAGGTTCTCACGCCGCAGGAAGCGGATCAGGCGAGCGTCGTCGTCGATGGCGGGTACCGCCACCCGCCGGACCGGAGTCCCGCTGAGCGTGGTGCGCACCAGCGGGGTGTGGATCTCGGTTCCCCGGACGAGATAGGTCATCTTCTCGCCCTGACGTTCCTCGACGATCGCCGGCCATTGCGCCAGGAGCTCCCTCGTCCAGAGAGCCAGGGCGGCTTCGGCCTCGTCGCGCAGCATGGCGAGGGTGGTGGGCTCCGCCGGCGCCGCGCCAGCGCCATCGCTGGCCAGTGCCGCAAGGGCCGTCGTCAGATGCTCACGACGGCGGGCCAGCAGTGCCTGGCGCTCGGTCTCGGCGTGATAGCCCCGCACCGTCTCGGCGATCTCGGCCAGGTAGCGTACCCGGGCGGACGGAATGACCGTGGTCAGCTCGGTGGAGGTCCGCCCGTGCACCGGATGCAACGAGCCGGACACGGTAGACAGATCGTGTTTGCGTAGCCGCCCGACGAGGTGCTGATACAGGGCGGTCACCCCATCGTCGTGGAACCGGGCGGCCGAGGTGCCGAAGACGGGCATGTCCTCCCAGGACTGGTCAAACGTCTGCCGGTTGCGCACCAGTTGCCGGGCGACGTCACGCCGGGCATCCTCGGCGCCGCGCCGCTCGAACTTGTTCACCGCCACCACGTCGGCGAAGTCCAGCATATCGATCTTCTCGAGTTGTGAGGCCGCACCGTACTCGGGTGTCATCACGTACAGCGAAACATCGCAGAACGGAACGATCGCCGCGTCACCCTGCCCGATGCCCGGCGTCTCGACGATCACCAGATCGTAACCGGCCACCCGGCAGGCCGTGATCACATCCGCCAAGGGAGCCGGAACCTCACTGCCCCCCGCTCGCGTCGCCAGGGACCGGAAGAACACGTTCCCTGCTGTGCCGTCACCCAGGGAGTTCATCCGGATGCGGTCACCGAGCAATGCACCGCCGCCCCGCCGACGGCTGGGGTCGATGGCGAGCACCGCGATCCGCAGGCTGTCGCCCTGGTCGAGGCGGAAGCGCCGGATCAGCTCGTCGGTGAGTGAGGACTTTCCCGAACCACCCGTGCCGGTGATACCGAGGACCGGAACCCGCGGCCGGCAGGCGGCCTCGTCCTGCAGCGCCGCCGCGAGTCGCGGGTCCCGGCCCACCTCGAGCACGGTGATCGCCCGGGCGAGCGCGCCGTCCTCACCAGCCGCCACCGCATCAAGCTTCGGCCCGTCCTCCGTCAGATCGACGTCACAGGCCTCGATGATCATATTGATCATCTTCGCGAGACCGAGCCGTTGCCCGTCCTGCGGGGAGAAGATGCGCGCGACCCCGCGCGCGTGCAGCAGGTCGATCTCCGCCGGCACGATCACCCCGCCGCCGCCGCCATAGACCCGGACGTTGCCTGCTCCGCGCGCGCGGAGGCGCTCGATGAGGTAGCTGAAGTACTCGACATGCCCGCCCTGATAGGACGACAGGGCGATCCCTTGGGAGTCCTCCTGGATCGCGGCGGTGACGACCTCCTCGACGCTGCGGTCATGCCCGAGATGGATCACCTCGGCGCCCTGCGCCTGCAACAGGCGACGCATGATGTTGATCGCCGCGTCATGCCCGTCGAAGAGTGAGGCCGCCGTCACGATCCGGACCGGATGAACTGGTGTGTGCAGCGCGGCAGCCGGCTCGTGCCGGCCGTCGGAGGACATCGCGTCGGAGGACATCGAAGCGGCTCCCGGGGACGATGTGGCGGACGGAGATACCTAGAACCCTTAGCTTCCCGATAGTAGGACATCCATACAATAGATGCCACCATGACCAGGAGGCGGAAGCCGGCCGCTCCCGCGACCTGCCGGGCTCCGGGCAGGGTGCCCGGGCAGCCGAGTTTTGGGGAGCCAGTCACGGTCCAGGGAGCGCAGACCGTATTCAGGTCCCCCGAATTCGGTCCCCCAGATTCGCCGGCGGCGCTGGACTGGAGCGGGTGCCGCCAGCCAGTAGTCAGAAAAT
>NZ_CDWRCK010000146.1:7406-11093 GCF_977927595.1 Frankia sp. CcWB3 | reverse complement strand
GCGGCCGGGAAGCGGTTGGCCGGGGGACCTCGCCGCCGCCGACACACCGGTCGCGGCCACGCCGGCCGAGGCCCGCGCGTTGGCCGCCGACGCGACGGGCAGCCGGGAGCTCGATGCCCGGATGTCCGTCTGCCGGGCCTGCCCGCGCCTGGTCACTTGGCGGGAAGAAGTCGCGGCGGTGCGGCGGGCGGCCTTCGCCGAGCAGGCCTACTGGGGGCGTCCGGTGTCCTCGTTCGGCCCGGGCGACGCCCGGATCCTCGTCGTCGGTCTGGCGCCCGCGGCCCACGGAGGGAACCGCACCGGACGCATCTTCACCGGGGACCGCAGCGGCGACTGGCTGTTCGCCTCGTTGCACCGCGTCGGGCTGGCGGCGCTGCCGACCTCGGTGTCCGCCGGGGACGGTCAGCGTCTGACGGCCACGCGCATCGTCGCCGTCGTCCGCTGCGCTCCGTCCGCGAACAAGCCGACCACCACGGAGCGTGACACCTGCCGGCCCTGGTTGGTGCGTGACCTCGAGCTCGTCCGGCCCACCCTGCGGGTCATCGTCGTCCTCGGTGGATTCGCCTGGTCCGCCCTGTGGCCCGCCCTGGCCCAGGCCGGATTCCCGGTTCCTCCGCGCCGGGTGTCGTTCGGGCACGGCGTGCGGGCCGAACTTCCCGTATCCGGGGTGTCGATCGTCGGTTGCTATCACCCAAGCCAACAGAACACCTTCACCGGCCGGGTCACCGAAGTGATGCTTGACACGATTTTTGGCACGGCGGCGGCGCTCGCGGAAGTGGTTGAGCGGGCGGGGTAAGCCTTTGTCCTTGTGGCCGTCGACACAGAAGGTGAGCCGGAACACGGTCCGGACGCATCGGCACCACGGGCCGAAGACCGCCGGTATTCGTGTCCTGCGTCACGAAAAAAGCTGGGCGGCCAGCCCGGGACCGGGGTGTAACACGGCCCTCGTGGGTACGTTTTTGCCATGGGCTACGGGCAACCACCGCACATCCTCATCGTCGGCGGAGGATACGTCGGCATGTACACGGCCCTGCGGCTGCGGCGGAAGCTGCGCCAGGGCGAGGCATCGGTCACAGTCGTCGAGCCCAACTCGTACATGACCTATCAGCCTTTCCTCCCGGAAGCGGCGGCCGGCAACCTTGAGCCACGGCACGTGGTGGTACCGCTACGTAAGGTCCTGAAGGGCTGTCGGGTTGTCAGTGGAAGCGCGCTTCAGGTGTCGCATGGGACACGGACCGCTGTGATCCAACCATCCCTTGGCGAGAGATTTGATCTTAAATACGACATCTTGGTGATGTGTCCAGGATCGGTAGCGCGAACCCTTCCGATCCCGGGGCTCGCGGAGCAGGGCATCGGCTTCAAGAGCGCGGCCGAGGCCATTTATCTCCGTAATCAGGTCATCAGCCGGTTGGACGCGGCCGCCTCGGTGACCGATCCTGAGGTCCGGCGCCGGGCGCTGACCTTTCTCTTCATCGGTGGAGGATATGCCGGAATAGAGGCTCTTGCCGAGTTGGAGGACATGGCCCGCGATGCGTGTTCTTTCTATCCTGATCTGGAACCGACGGATATGCGGTGGGTCCTCGTTGAAGCCGCCGGCCGTATTCTTCCCGAGGTTTCACCCGGAATGGGGATTTATACTCTCCGGCAGCTCGAGCAGCGGGGTATCGACGTTAGGTTGAACACGCGGGTCGAGAGCCTGGTCGGTGGGCGGGTTGTACTGAATAACGGCGAGAAGTTCGACGCGGGCACCATCGTGTGGACGGCCGGGGTGCGGGCGAACCCGATGCTGGCCGACACGGATCTGCCCCTGGACGATCAAGGTCGGGTGCGCGCGACCGTCTTCCTGCAGGTCGACGGGGTGGGTGACGCGTGGGCCGCGGGTGACTGCGCGGCCGTGCCCGACCTGACCAGGGGCGAGGATGTCACAACCAGTCCCTCGGCCCAGCACGCCGTCCGCCAGGCCCGCCGGCTGGCTCTCAACATCCTCGCCGAACTGCGCGGCGAGCCCATCGAACCGTACGAGCACAGCTATGCCGGCAGCGTGGCGTCCCTGGGCCTGCATAAGGGTGTCGCCGAGGTCTATGGGGTCAAGCTGCGCGGCTGGCCCGCCTGGTTCATGCACCGGACGTACCACCTGGGCAGGGTTCCCACCCTCAACCGCAAGACCAGGGTGGTCGCAGACTGGTCGTTGGCACTGTTCTTCCGCCGCGAGATCGTCTCGCTCGGATCCTTCGCCGATCCCCGGGCCGAGTTCCGCCGAGCGGCGATGCCGCCCGCGTTCGCCGCGGCCATCTCCCCAGGCACGCCCGGCACTCCGGCCACGACGGCTACGACGGCTACGACGGCCACGACGAGCGGGCGGAACGGGACCACTCGCCCCCCCGCTCCCGGTGCCCCCGCGCCCGCCGTCGCCGCCGGCTCGGCCGGCGATGCCGAGGGCGGTGAGGCCGCGTCCCCGGGTGAGGATGTTGTCCGGGCCGCACCGGCCGGCAGGATCTCCCGCGGCCGGTGAATCGTCCCCCGGTCGCGACGGTTCACCGGCCCTCGTGGCTTCGCGGCACTTAGGTGGGGGTGTTTTCCCGCGTCTCCGCTCTGGCCGTCAAGACCAAACCCGACGGCGGGCCCGCCTTTTAGCGATCTGGGTTGTCCACTGATCGAAGGGGATGGCGAACAGTCGGCATCCTCGTCACGATGAGTCACGCTTTCGGTCGTGCCGCCATCTCCGGACCACTTTTTCCGCATGTGTTATTCCCAGACCCTACGTAGCGTGGTAGAAACATCAGCGATGTAGACGAGCCGGTGTATCCCAACTGGTAGAGGAGGCTGTCCTAAAAACAGCTCGAGTGTCGGTTCGACTCCGACCACCGGCACAATCCTTTCTCGGTCGTCCGGGCATCTGACCGATGAACCGCGGCCGACGAGGGGAAGGCTTCGTCGCTGTGAGGATGCGCGTGGGCGTGTGTCGCGATGTCTTGTCGCCGTCCACCGTGTCCGGTGCGCCGGGAACTCCTGCGTCCCAAGGAACGTTCCATACGGTGACGTAGGCTGTAGTCACCGAGGGTGATGCCTCCCCGGAGGCGACCGAGAGGAGCCGGCTCCATGGCCGACCTTCGTTCCTCGAACCCCGCGTTCCGTCGTGGTGGTTTCGCGTCTCCTCCCACGCCGACCCCCGAGGAGCTGGCGAGCCACTACCGCCAGCCCACCACCCTCACGATCGACGACGTCGTCGTGCACACGCTGGGGCTGTTCGCGCTGCTGGCGGCCGGTGGCGCGGTCGGCTGGGCCCTCGCACCGGACTCGCCCGGCATTGCGCTGGGGCCGGCCTCGTCGCCCTGACGATCAGTCTGTTCGTCTCGTTTCGCAACCTGATCAGTCCGCCGCTCATCATCGCCTTTGCCCTGATCGAAGGGGTGGCGGTCGGGGCGGTCTCACGCTACTACGAGGACACCTTCAACGGCATCATCCCACAGGCCCTGCTCGGGACCGGTCTGATCTTCGTCGCGATGCTGGTTGCCTACCGTAGCGGCCGGCTGCGGGCCACCCCCCGGATGGCCCGCATCGTGTTCGGCGTGCTCCTCGGGGTCGTGCTCCTCGGCCTGACCGACCTCGTGATCAGGGCCACCAGTGGAAGCCACCTGCCGGTGATCAACGATGCGACGCCGCTCGGCATCCTGTTCAGCGTGCTCG
>NZ_CDWRCK010000146.1:0-7219 GCF_977927595.1 Frankia sp. CcWB3 | reverse complement strand
GCGTCGCGAGCCTGCAGTTCATCCTCGCCTTCGACTACATCGAGCGGGCGATCGAGTCCCATGCGCCGCGTTCCGAGGCGTGGCGGGCGGGATTCGGCCTGCTGATCGGCTTCGTCTGGGTCTACCTGGAGATGCTGCGCCTGCTCTCCAAGCTGCGGCAGTAGCGCGCGGGTCCGTCGTGGGGCCGAGGCCCCGCCGACGATCAGGTCAGGGCGGGCAGGGTCAGGGCGCTCTTATGCAACGGTGTCCTCAAGCCTGGTCCTCAGCCGGAGACGTCCGGCCCCGCCGACCGCGGAGTGATCTGGATGATGCATCGCTGATCGCGGATCATCGCCGCCCGGTAGTTGTCCCAGTCGGGATGCTCACCCGCGATGTCTCGGTAATAGGCGATCAGGAGGTCCATCGCCGCCGGTAGCCGGATGACTTCGGCGGTTCCGTTGATCTGCACCCAGGGCCCGAAGAACTCATCGGGGAACACACAGATCCGTACGGTCGGATCCCGCTCGATGTGGCGGACCTTGTAGGCGGTGAGCCGGCTGCTGATCTGCAGATGCCCGTCGGTATCCACCCCGACGGTCACCGGTGACATCTGGGGCGTGCCGTCCCGGCGGGTGGTGCTGAGTACCGCCCGGTGATGATCGCGTACGAACTCCGTGGCTGCGTCGAGGTCCATGTAGTCATTGTGATGTGCCCGGTGGCCGACCCGGCGCGTCAACGGTGCGGACCGCGTCCGCGTCCCGCGCCGGGTACCCGCGCCTTACCTCGATACCTCACCGGGCGGCCGAGCCTGCGCGCTCGACGCTGCCGAGGTGCCGACGCTGCCGAGGTGCCTACGCGCGGATCGCCCGCCGCCGCAGATCGGCCTCATGGACCAGGGCCGCCGCATAGCAGTGCGGCAGGTCGTGCTCGGCCCGCAGCCAGTTGACGCGCTCCGCGAAGCGGAGCAGGCCGGGTCCGTCGTCGAGCCGATCGAGCCAGTGGTTCACGTCGTGGCCGGTTGCCTTCGGTATCCGTTCGATGAGGATCTGGTGGGTCTGGGCGGAGCGGTTCAGCGACATGCGCGCCTCCTGAGATGAAACCCGACGTCAACGGACCATGTCTGGAGGGTGCCCTATACCATAGTAGAGAGCAAGACCCGTTCCCGTCATCGTCAGGTATCCTGCCCGGATGTCCGACGAGGTCCGTGATCTCACCCGTGAGGTCGGCCTGCTGATTCACCGCCTTCGGTGCTGGTCCGGGTCATCATGGGATGTTCCGGTGGAATCCGGTGGCACCAGGGCGGAGCGGGCCGTTCGGCTGCTCGACGAACTGGCGTCGCTCGGCGAGCGGGCCGGCACGGGAGTGCCGGCCGGCGCTCGTCCACCGCGGCTGGCGCCGCACGCCCTGACCGACCAGCTCGCGGTCCTCGCCGACGATCTGGTCGCCGCGATCTCGGTGTCCGGTGCGGCGGCGCCGTCCGGTCGCGAGGTCCTGGCCGCCGCCCGGGTCGCGGTGCTGGCTGCCCGCCGGGATCTGGACGGCGCGGGCTTCGGGTTCCGCCCCCGTTGAGCGTTCGCTCGGTCCGGCCTCCGCCGGTCGCTCCGATCGTCGTTCACCGCAGGTTCCACGTGCTGCGCACGGTCTCCAGAATGTGTCCCGCGGCGATCCGCGCGCCGTCGAGACTCAGGTGCACGCCGTCACGGGCCCGGGCCAGGACGGTGTTACCGTCCGTGCCGGTGAGGTAGTCGCTGTACGCGCCGTTCTTCGACAACCACGGGGTGAGGTCGAGATATCGGGCTCCGACCACCCTGGTCGTGGCGTCGAGGGTCGCCTCGTTCAGTCGGCGGAAGTAGCCGTTCAGCTGGTCCGGCCGGGCCGGCGGGAGGCTGAGCCACAGCACTCGGCGGGCCCCGTCGCCGCTCCAGATCCGCATCACGACGATGGCACGCCGTCGGTACTCGGCGGCCCACGCGTCCGATCCGGCCGGCAGGACGGTTCCGTCCGGAAGCGTGATGCCCTGGCCGTCGTTCCCGCCCATGGCGACGATCACCAGCTCCGGGTTGCGCTGCGTGATCTGCGTCCGGGCATGGGTGGCCCAGTCGAAGAAGTCGGGCCGCACCAGGCCCGTGCCGAACCGCGTCTCGGTCTGTGCCCGGATCGTGGCGGGCGCACTGTTCATGATGGTCGGACCGAGTGATTCTGTCAGCGAGTCCCCGGTGACCAGGACGCGCAGCGGATCGGCCGCGGTCGGGTGGCGCGGTGGCAGTGGGGAGCGGTGGGAACCGGCGGCGCCCGGCCCGGAGGCGCCAGGGTGATCGGGCTCGGCTTCAGCCCGACTGGCCGCCGATGCCAGCTCGGAGAAGGTGCCGCCGGGCTTGGCGTCGTGACCGAACGCGCGCGACAACCACCGGTCCGGTTCGTCGAGGTGGACGGTCCGGGTGATCCGTTCGATCGGCCGGGCCATGCCCAGCACGAGCGTGCGGGTGAGTCCTGGGCGCATGCCCTCGCCCCCGTGCACCATCGCTGAGGCGCGGAGCACCGCCAGCAGACCCAGGGTGACGGCTACCAGCAGGAAGGCCTGCCGGGCCCGGACGACGCCGGTGGTCGCCGCGGGTGCGGTCGCCGGTGGCCCCGGTGGCGCCGGATCTTCACGCTCAGTCATCGTCCCTCGGCTTCGTCGGCGCAGGTCACAGATGCCCCGGAATGTGATCAGGCGTTGTTGTTCGATTACCTTAAGTCAAGGCTCCGCTCTCCGCCGCTCGTATCGTCCGGCCTGGGCGGCCCCGGCCGGGGCAACGCTCCGGCTCCGGCACTGGCTCCGGCACCGGGATCGGGATCGGGATCGGGACGGGGAGAGCAGGCGAGCGTGACTCAGAAGTGGAAGTAGATGAACGGCGCGACGTCCTGCGGGCCGACGATCGCATAAATGATCATGATGCTCAGGGTGAGCAGCGCGATCTGGGCGCCAAGGCGCAGTTGGGCGAAGGCGACCTGCGCGTGGATCCACCAGGCGCGCGGGACGGCGGCGGTGGCCAGTCCCACCCCGATGGCGGCGAGGACCGTCGGAGTGACCAGCGGCGCCGGTCCGCCCGCGGTGAACAGCCGGACGGCGAGCTCGCGCGCCGTTGCCAGGTCGGGCGCTCGGAACAGGACCCAGGTGGCACACACGAAGTGGAAGACGGCCAGCCGGCCGGCCCAGGCGCGGATCGGGTTGGGTGCCGCTTCGGGAAGTGAGGCCTGTGTGGCGGTGATCGTCCGGCGGCTCGCCGTGGTCGGCGTCCCCGCGGGGCTGTCGGCGGTGCTGGAGCCGGCAGCGAGACCGGGACCAGCAACGGCGCCGGATCCGCCAGGGGAAAGGACCGGTGCGGGGCTCTCCGATCCCGGCCGGGGTAGTGGCATCGCGGAGAGCCCCGCCGATTCGGCCTGTCCCGTGATCTGCTCCTGTCCTGTGACTCGGGCCTGCCCCGTGGCTCGTGCCCATTCCGCCGCCCGGATCCGGTCCGCCCGTCGGGCACGTATCCGGCGTTCGGTCACCAGGCCACCGCCGTGCAGCGATCCCCACAGGACGAACGTCCAGGCGGCGCCGTGCCAGAGACCACCCAGAGTCATGGTGATCATGATGTTGAGGTAGGTGCGCCGACGCCCCTTCCGGTTCCCTCCGAGCGGTAGGTAGACGTAGTCCCGGAGCCATCGGGACAGGGTCATGTGCCAGCGGCGCCAGAAGTCCTGCAGGGTGGTGGCCGCGTAGGGACGGTCGAAGTTATCCGGGAAGCGGAAGCCGAGCAGGAGGGCGATCCCGATCGCGATGTCGGAGTACGCCGAGAAGTCACAGTAGATCTGCACGGCGTAGCCGTAGACGGCCGTGGCGATCTCCAGCGACGAGTGCTGGCCGGGCGCGTCGAAGACGGGGTCGACGAGGCGCGAGGCGATCAGGTCGGCGAGCACCACCTTCTTGACCAGGCCGCCCACGATCAGGAACACGGCCCGGGTGGCTTGGACCTGGTTCGGGTCCCGTGGCGTGGCGAGCTGGGGGATGAACTCGCGCGCACGCACGATGGGACCGGCGACCAGGTGCGGGAAGAACGCCTCGTACACGGCGAAGTCCAGCAGCGACGCGGGTGCGCTGGTGCCGCGATGGACGTCGATGACGTAGGACAGCGCCTGGAAGGTGAAGAACGAGATCCCGATCGGCAGCGCCACCTGGAGCAGGGGCAGCGATGTGGGGAGACCGATCTCGGCCAGCGCGCGGTCCACCGACAGGGCGAAGAAGCTGTAGTACTTGAACCAGCCGAGCAGGCCGAGGTCGCAGACGATCGCGGCGATGAGGATGCGGCGGTCGAGCCAGCGATGGATCGCGACGGCGGCGCCCTGGTTGATCAAGGTGGAGGCCACGATCAGCAGCACGAAGCGCGCGTCCGCGAAGCCGTAGAAGAAATACGACGCCCCGAGGATGAACGGCTTCCACAGCCTCGGCCGGGGCATCAGCAGCCAGGAGATCGCCAGCACCACGACAAGGAACGCCGCAAACTCGATCGTCGGAAAGATCACGTGTGCCCGTCCGGTGGGGTTGCCCAGCAGGATAATCGCTATAGGAGGTCGAGTGACTACCTAAAGTAGTTGACGGGTGGGGTGTTCGCCGCTCGACGGCCGCGCTGCCGGCATCCGCCTGGCCCTTTCGGGTGACCTCCGGCCGATTGCCGGCGGAACTCGTGCGCCGGCGCCATGGGATGGCTACCTTCCGACCATGGGCATCGTCTCGGTCAACGGCATCGACCTCGCCTACGAGATCCACGGCGACGAGGACGGGTTGCCGCTGCTCCTGATCGGCGGCCTCGGGCAGCAGCTCGTAGGCTGGCACCCGGACCTGCTGGCCGCGCTCGGCCGTCGCGGTTATCGAACGATTATCTTCGACAACCGGGACGTGGGACTGTCCACTCATCTCGACCAGCTCGGTCGGCCCGACCTGGCAGCGATCCTGAGCGGTCGCTTCGACCTCGCCCCCTACCGGCTCGAGGACCTGGCCGCGGACGCAATCGGCCTGCTGACCGCCCTCGGAATCGAGTCGGCGCACCTGATGGGCAGCTCGATGGGTGGCATGATCGCCCAGATCGCGGCCCTCGGGAACCCCGAGCGGGTGCGCAGCCTCACCTCGATGATGTCCCATCCGGGTGACCACCGGGTGCAGCCGACCGCCGAGGCGATCGCGCTGTTCCTGCGGCCGGCGCCGGCCGACCTGGAGGAGTTCGTCCTCGCCGGGCACGAGGCACAGGAGGTCCTGGGCTCGCCGCTGTTCGAGCCGGACGTGGCGTGGCTGCGGCGGCGGGCCGAGATCCAATGGGGCCGTCGCCCGAACCCGGTCGGGGCTATGCGCCAGATCGCCGCCGTGCTCGCGGCGCCCGACCGCACCCCCGGGCTCGCGCGGCTCCCGGTCCCCACCCTCGTCGTCCACGGTGACGCGGACCCGCTCGTCCCGGTCCTCGGTGGTCGGTTGACGGCTGCGGCGATCCCGCTCGCGGAGCTGCTGGAGATCGACGGGATGGGGCATGAGCTCCCCCGCCAGGTCTGGGGCCGCATCCTGGACAAGCTTGACGATGTCGTGCATCGCGGGGATGTCGTGCATCGCGGGGGAGTCGATCGTCGCGGGACGCTCGCGCAGGCGAGCTGAGCGCCGACCCGCCCGGATCGTCGCGGTGGCCCGGCCGAGTCAGGTCCCGGGTTTTATGGCCATGGAAGCAATGATCAGTACCCAGCAGGCGGTGCTCACGGCGACACCCCCCATGATTGGAAGGGTACGCCGATGCGTGTCACCGCCCGCGTCGATCTCCTTGACGGCGTGGGCGAGCCCGGGCGCGATTATGCCCAGCGAGATCCCCGTGGCCACCACCCACAGCACGAGGGCACCCGACAGCCAGGGGTCGCCCAGCGACCGCACGCTGCCGAATGATCCCTGATTCACCAGCCCGAGGCCCGTCACGACGATGAGCAGTGAGGCGAGCGTGAGGGCCCGGATCATCCGCACGCACAGGCGCAGGATCGGCAGGGCGCCGGCCCCCAACCGCAGCAGGCGCGGGGTGACCACGGTGATCAGTGTCAGTGGACCGATGACGAAGACCCCGACGACGACGTGCACGGTCAGGAGGAGCCCGAAGCTGCCCGAATGCGGCATGCACAGAAGGTATCGATCGTCGTCAGCCGGCTGTATCCCGGGGGACGGCGATATCCCGGGGGACGGCGATCCGCTAGAGCCGGTAGGACTGATAGTAGAGTGACTTCACCACGTCGCCGAAGTGAGTTCCGTATAGCTTGTCGTTGACTCCGGCATAGGCGTAGCTGATCACCCCGTTGACCCAGCCGTGCCCGGAACCGAGCCGGCCGAGGCCGGTGAGCAGTGGCCCGCCGCTGGCGCCGGCCGTCATGCGGCAGGCGACGCCGATCGACGGGCTGCCGTAGGGGTCGCCGAAGCCGGGGCCGGCGCAGTAGACGAGCTGGCTGCCGTCGTAGGGGGGCAGCCGCGGGTAGCCGAAGGTGTACTGCGGATACGTCCCCGGAAGATCGAAGGCGATGCCCTGGGACCCGACCGTGTCCTCGAGATGACGGCCGCGGGACGGGGACGGGTTGAACAGGGCAAAGCCGGTGTCGACGTCGAAGTCGCCCCGATGGGCCCAACCGGACGTCACGGTGAGCCGGCGGGCGGTCCAGATGCCGTAGGGCATCGCGCCGTTGTCGAACCCGGGGATGAAGATGACGTTCCGCGCGAACTGTTCCCCGGTACCGCCGTGCACGCAGTGCCCCGCGGTGACTACGAGGTCACGACTGGGGCTGGACACGACGCTCGCGGAGCAGGCGTAGTCACCGCCGCCGATGGTGGCGAACAACCGGCCGGTGGTCGTGGTCACCAGCCCGCCCCGGGTGTAGGGCATTCCGGCGCTCGGGGGCGGGGGAGCGCCGCTCGCGGCCGTTTCGGAGCCGCCGACGGCAGGCGGGGCCGGCCCGGGACTGAGGGGGGCGGCATCGGCATGGTCGTTCGTGCGGGCCCCGAAGGCTCGGGCCCGCCGCTCCGCGCTCCAGTACCGTTCGACCTCGCGCTGCTCGGCGAGGGTCACCGCCCCCGGCGCCGAGAGGAGCTGTCCCGCGGTGGATCCCGGGTACGTGGCGGCGATCGGCGCGCTCCCTCGCCCGGTGGCCGACGCCGCCTGGGCGGGGCTGGCCGGAAGGCCCGCGGGTGCCAGCGCGACGCCCG
>NZ_CDWRCK010000145.1:0-10974 GCF_977927595.1 Frankia sp. CcWB3 | reverse complement strand
GCCCGGGGGCTGCCCTGGCCGCTCGTCCGCCGGCTCGGCCCCAGCCCCAGCCCCAGCCCCAGCACGCCGACCACCACGCCTACGGCTGGAACACTCACCGCCCATGATGGGCTGCGTCGGCTGCTCGCCGTGCTCGCCCCGGTGGCCGGCGCCGGCATCTACCTGCTGTGGTCGGCGCACTCCTACGGTGACGGGCTGGCGCCGTTCACGCTGCAGCGCGACGCGGCACGTCACGGCAGCAGCTCGAACCCGCTGGCAGTGCTGTGGGACGCGGCTCGGGGCGCCTTTTCCGGCGAGCTGGGCACGGCACTGCACGTGCCGTGGCTGCTCTTGGCGCTCGTCGGGCTGGTGGTCATGGCGCGCCGGCTGCCGGTGTCGTACCCGGTGTGGAGCGCCCTGGTCCTGGCGGCCGTGCTGACCGGCAGCAACCTGGACTCCGCCGAGCGGTACGTCTACGGGGCGTTCCCGTTCCTGCTGGTCGCCGCGCTCGTCACCGGCCGGCGGGAGATCTTCACGTTCACACTCGCCGCCACCACGGCCGCGATGACCCTCTACGCGACGCTGGCCTTCACCCTCTCCTACGTGCCCTGACCGCCGGCCGCGCGTCGGTGGGTACATGGCGCATGGGCCCGCATCATCTCGCGAGCGATTCCAGAAGCCCTTCCAGAAGATGGCGAAACGATTAACGTAGAGGGGGACCGCACGATGATCGGTCGCCATCCCACGCCGCACCACGCCACGCGCAGCCGGTCATCCTCCGCTCGCAACCACGAGGTCAGGCCGCATTGGATGGAGTAGAGCTGGAGTACCAGCGGCTGTACCTGCCGCCGGGTACGGACTGCCGGGCAGCCGTCCAGATCCTCACGATGCACGCCGAGTTCGGCCACTGGGAGCTCGAACGCCTGCGGCTGTTCCCGGATGGCTCCCGGCGGGTGGTGCTGCGCCGCCGTCGGCGCCCCGGCGGCCTGCCCGGTTATCTGCCCGCCTGACAGCCGCCCACCTGGCAACGGACCTGGGAGGGCGTGCGCACCTCGACCACGTCCGGAGCGATCCCCCGGGTCTGCAGATGCCGTCCCGACAATGCCCATCCGGCCGGCACCTCGACTCCGGGGGCGTCGGCTCCGGTGGCGTCGGCTCCCGCGTCGCCGGTATCCGCCTGCCGGGGCCGCCCCACCGTCCAGACGTCGGCCCGGAACCAGTGATCGCGCCAATGGGCGCTGTCGTCGGCCCGCAGCTGCACGAACCGGCGACGCAGAACCTGCCGGGCGACCTCCAGCGCGGACAACACGCTGACCTCGATGCCCCCGGACGGCTCGGCCCGATCGGCGATCCACACACTGCCGTCCCGGCTGGCTTGCACGAGATAGGCGTAGGTAGCCGGGGGGTGGTCCGCGTCTGCGCCCACCGGAACTCCGACGCCCACCGGAACTCCGACGCCGATGCTGGACAGCGGATCGCCAGCCATACCCCCATCATGTCATGCATTAACGATGACGCATACGCGGATGGTGCTCCGCGCGCGGACGGTGGCATCTCGTCAAGCCGTACCGGCAGGTTCGGGTCAGGAGGTCCGGGTCAGGATGCGTGCAGGAAGCGGTCGAGGACGCGGACGCCGAAGCGCAGCGAGTCGAGCGGCACCCGTTCGTCCACCCCGTGGAACATGCCGGAGAAGTCCAGGTCGGGCGGCAGCAGCAACGGGGAGAACCCGAAGCAGCGGATGCCGAGCCGGGAGAAGGACTTCGCGTCCGTACCGCCGGAGAGCATGTAGGGCACGGCCCGGGCGATCGGGTCCTCGGCGCGCAGCGACGTGGCCATCGCCTCCACCAGCGCGCCGTCGAAGCTGGTCTCCAACGCCTGGTCGTGGACGACCCATTCGCGACGGATGTCCGGCCCGAGGATCTCGTCGAGCTGGCGGATGAACTCCTCCTCCTGACCGGGCAGATAGCGACCATCGACGTAGGCGGTGGCCTCGCCCGGGATCACGTTGACCTTATGACCGGCCTCGAGCTGGGTCGGGTTGGCGGTGTTACGCAGCGTAGCGCCGATCATCCGGGCGATCGGGCCGAGCTTCGCGACGGTCGCCTCCAGGTCGTCCAGGTCGAACTCGATGCCGAGCGCCTCCCCGAGGGAGTTCAGGAACACCCGGACCGTCGGGGTCATGACCAGCGGGAAGGTGTGCCGGCCGAGCCTCGCCACCGCCTCGCACAGCGCCGTCACCGCGTTGTCATCGCTGATCATCGAACCGTGGCCGGCCCGGCCGGCCGCGGTCAGCTTCATCCAGGCGATGCCCTTCTCCGCCGTCTCGATGAGGTAAAGGCGCAGGTCGTCGGAGACGGTGTAGGAGAACCCGCCGACCTCGCTGATCGCCTCAGAGCAGTCGGCGAACAGGTCGGGATGGTTCTCGACGAGCCAGCGCGCCCCGAGGGCACCGCCGGCCTCCTCGTCCGCGACGAAGGCGACGACGAGGTCCCGGGGTGGCCTGCGGCCGGTGCGGACGATGTCGCGGATGACCGCGAGGGTCATCGCGTCCATGTCCTTCATGTCCACCGCGCCCCGGCCCCACAGGCAGCCGTCGGCCTCCTCGCCAGCGAATGGCGGCAGGCGCCACTCGCTGGCATCCGCCGGCACCACGTCGAGATGACCGTGGACGAGCAACGGCGCACGCGAGGGATCCGCCCCCTCCACCCGGGTCACCACGCTGGTGCGGCCCGGGGCCGACTCCAGCAGGGTCGGCTCGAGGCCCACCTCCGCGAGCTTCGCCGCGACGTACTCCGCGATCGGACGCTCGTTGCCGTCGCCGTTGCCACGGTTAACCGACTCGAAGCGGAGCATCTCCCGACAGAGCTCGACCACCTCGCCCTCCGCCGACGGGGCGGTCACCGGCAGGCGCAGGCCACCGGTGCGGTCGGGGGGGGGCGTGGACGCACTCGCCATGCCGCCTAGTCTGCCCCGTCGGGGGTGCAGCCGCCGGATTCGGGCCGTACCGTGAAGCAGAGTCGTAACCAGCCTGCAGCATTGCGCGTCCCGCTGCAGCATTGCGCCGTCCCGCGGGACGACCGGCATAGCGCGGGCATAGCATGGCACCCGTGCCAACGCCGCACCTGCAGGGCAAGAAAGCGACGCTGCTGGCGACGCTGTACGGCAGAGCGCTGGACGCCGGGTCGGCTGACCCCATCCTGCACGACACCATGGCTCTGGACGCCGTCAAAAAGATCGACTTTGACTTCACCAGAACCGGTCTGCGCCGCAGCGAACACGCCCTCGTCGCGCTCAGGGCCAGGCACTTCGACGAGTGGACCCGCGAGTTCCTCACCACGCATCCGAAAGCCACCGTGCTGCACCTGGGCTGCGGCCTGGACGCCCGCGCCTACCGCCTCGACCCCGGCCCCGGCGTGCGCTGGTTCGACGTGGACTACCCCGATGTGATGGATCTACGCCGGCAGCTGTACCCACCGCGTCAGGGTTACACGCTGCTCGGCTCGTCCGTGACCGACCCGTCCTGGCTGGCGCAGATACCGAGTGATCTTCCCGTGCTGATGGTCGCCGAAGGCCTGACCATGTACCTCCGCGAGGACGAAGGCACGGCGGTCCTCCGCCGGATCGTCCAACACTCCCCCGGCGGCCAGTTGGTCTTCGACGCCCTCAGCAGACGCGGTATCCGGATACAGCGGTTCAACAAGGCGATCCAGGCCGCCGGGGCGACCGTCTCCTGGGGCATCGACAGCTGCGCGGAACTTGAGGCGATCGACCCCCGCCTGCGGTGCGTGACCGCCATGAGCGCTTTCGACCTTGACCGGTCCGGGACGCTGCCGGCGGGCTATCGTGTGATGGCCGCGGTGGCGACGCTGGCCCCCGCCCTGCGACGGATGGCGGCCTTCTACCGGCTGGACTTCTGACGGACGTCTCCGCCCTGGTCGGCGGCCCGGTCTTCAGATTGACGAGAAGCCGCTATCACCTTTCCTCCTCGCCCTCCTTGCCTTTCCAGAGCCTTTCGTGTCCGATTTATCCCTCTGGAAAGACAAGAGCAAGAGCAAGTCAGAACAGGTCAGACGGCAGGACGGCGGCGGAGCAGGTAGGTATCCATGATCCAGCCTTTACGCTCGCGGGCCTCGGCGCGGGTCCGCTCGATCAGTCCGCCGACCTCGGCGACCGGACCGTGCAGCAGGACCTCGTCCGGGGTGCCGAGGTAGGCGCCCCAGTAGATGTCGACGTCGTCGGCAGGCAGGGCCAGGAAGGTATTCTCGGCATCGAGCATGACGACGACGTCGTCGACCCCCGGCGGGAATCCGGCGGCGAGCCGGCGACCGGTCGTGATCTCGACCGGGCCGCCGATCCGGTTCAGGATCAGCCGGTGGCTGGCGGCGAGCGCCTGCACGCTGGTGATCCCCGGGATCACCTCGTAGTCGAACCGCACCACGCCCCGCGCCACGATCCGGTCGATGATGCGCAGCGTGCTGTCATACAGCGACGGATCACCCCAGACCAGGAACGCCCCGCAGCCGTCCTCGCCCAGCTCGTCAAGCATCATCCGCTCGTACAGCGCGGCCCGGCGGGAATGCCAGTCCTCGACGGCGGCAGTGTAGTCCGTCGGGGACCGGTCGCGGCTCGGGTCACGGGCCTCGACGATCCGGTAGCCGTTCCCCTCGACGTGCCGGTCGAGGATCTCCCGCCGCAGCCGGACCAGGTCCTCCTTCGCCGCCCCCTTGTCCAGGACGAAGAAGACGTCGGCCCGGTTCAGCGCCTTGACGGCCTGGATCGTCAGCTGGTCGGGGTCGCCGGCACCGATGCCAATGACGAGGATCGTGCGCATCTCAGCGCGGATCGGACCCGGCCGTGCTCACCGAATCCGGGCCCGCCGTAGCTGCCGGTCCCGCCGTAGCTGCCGGGCCCGGGGCGGCGCCCACCCCTGGGACGATCTTGCCGGGGTTGAGGTTGCGGCCCGGGTCGATGCCGTCGAACAGCGCCGTGAGCAGGCACACGCCGGCTGGTGAGATGTCGTCGGCGAGCCAGCGCGCATGCTCGACACCGACCGCGTGGTGGTGGGACAGGGTGCCGGCATGCTCGATGAAGCCCTGCTGGATCGCGGACTTCACCGTGTCGTACCCGCCGATCGCCTCCAGCGTCACCGGGGAGGCGTAGGCGAACGTGAAGTACAGGCAGGCCCCGGAGTGGTACGAGTGCGACAGGTGGCACATGATCCAACCGGTCACGCCGATCTCGGCGAACGCCTTGTTCGCCCGTGCGACCACCCCCCGGTACAGCGGGCCGAGCTGCGACCAGGACGTCGACGTCTCCGACACGTCGGCCATCGCGCCCTGGCCGAGCAGGAAGTCCCGGATGTACGGGGTGTCGAACTTCTTCTGGTCGTAGAGCTGCCCCGGGCCGGTGCCGACACAGATCCCGCCCCGGCGCGCGACGATCGCCCCGACCAGCTTGCGCTGGGCCTTGACGTGCGCGGGTGAACCCTCGAAGCCAATGAACGACAGGCACATCTGATCGAGATCGTACCTGCGGACCCGGCGCAGGTACTGCTTCATACCGGCCGAGACGAGACTCGAGGCCAGGGAGCCGCGCTTGCGGGTGGCGAAGGAGAACCGCGTCTCGTTGGCGTCGGAGACCCGGGTAACCGTCGGCGCGGCCTCGCTCGCGGCGATCTCCCGCATGGCCAGCAGTGCCGCGTCCCAGGTCGGGAAGAAGTAGCCGAGGATCACGCGCTGCTCGGGCACCCGGTGCACCTGCACGGTGGCCTCGGTGATGATCCCGAGCCGCCCCTCGCTGCCGAGGATCATCTCCCGCACGCTCGGGCCGGTCGACTGGCTGGGCACGGGCCGGGTGACGAGTACCCCGGCAGGGGTCACCACCCGCACCGCCCTGGTGATCTCCGCGATATCGCCGTACTTGTCGGACTGCATGCCCGACGAGCGGGTGGCGATCCAGCCGCCGAGGGTGGAGTGGGCGAAGCTGTCCGGGAAGTGGCCGAGCGTCCAGCCCTGCGCGGCCAGCTGCTCCTCCAGGTCCGGGCCGAGGGCGCCGGCCTGGATGCGGGCGAGGCGGGCGTCGGCGTCGATCTCCAGCACCCGGTCGAGCCGGCCGAGGTCAACGGAGATCACCGGGCGGGTCTCAGCGCGCGGCGCCTCGAGACTGCCGGAGATGTTGGTGCCGCCGCCGAACGGGATGACGACCGCGTCCGAGGCCAGCGCCGCGGCCAGCACCGCCCGGACCGCCCCCTCGTCTCCCGGGTAGACGACGACGTCGGGCAGCCGGCCGAGGTCGTGGTTACGAACCCGGATGAGGTCTCGCAGGCTCTTGCCGTAGGCGTGCACGACCCGCGCCTGTGCGTCGGTGGTGACGTGCTCCGCACCGGCGGCGTCGACGAGCGCGGCGCGCAGCGACTCCGGCAGCACGGGGTCCGCGATCGTCAGGTCCGCGAAGGCCGGTGGCTGGGCTGGCGGGTGGGTGATGTCGAGCCCGATGTGCGTGCGGATGAACGGCGCGAGGTCGGGCTTGTCACTGTGGCTGAAGGAGACACTCTCCTTGCCCCAGCCCCACCACTTCATGTGCGTGACCAACGATGGCTCCTCGACAGGGACGGGACGGAGGACGACGACTCCAGGGAAGGGCTAAGGGGGAGGGCGGCGGACCGCTCAGGTGCCGGCGAGGCGTTCGACGACCGGCGCCATGGCGGTCAACGCGTCCAGGGAGACCCCGATCGTGCTGAGGCCGAAGCGCTCGCGGCGCTCGACGAGGTCGTCGACGATCTCGTCGACCGACCCGCACAGCGCGTGCGGGGTCGCGAGCGCCTGTTCGGAGGTGAGCCCGAACCCGGCGGCCAGCTGCTCGGCAACCTGGGTGCGGTTGTCGGTGACGACGACGAGGTGGATACGGACCTGAAGGGTGAGATCGTCCCAACGGGCGCCGGCGGCCTCCCGGATCCAGCGGACCTTCTCCTCGGTCGCCGCCGTCGTCGCGTTGGCGCCGAGCGAGGCATCGATCACTCCGCCGACCATGTTCATGTTCAGCCCGATGATGTCGGCCTCGCGGGCGGCGAGGGTCAGCAGCCGGCGCCCGCCACCACCGATCACGATCGGCGGGTGGGGCCGCTGCACCGGCTTCGGCGTCCCGTTCAGGCCGGCGACCTGGTAGTGGGTGCCGCTGTAGGTGAACGGCCCGTCGGCGAACATCCCCTTGATGACAGCGAGGGACTCGGCAAGCCGGCCGATGCGCACCCCCGGCGGGTCGAGCGGCAGACCGGCTCGGGAGTAGTCGGAGGTCATCCAGCCGGCTCCGAGGCCGAGTTCGAACCGTCCGCCGGACAGCGCGTCGAGGGTCGCTGCCTCTTTGGCCAGCACCACCGGATGGCGGTAGTCGTTGCTGAACACCATCGCGCCGATCCGCAGCGTCGTCGTCGCGTCGGCCGCGGCCATCAGCGCCGCGATCGGCGCGACCTGCTCGTCGAGATGGTCGGAGACGGTCAACGTCGCGTAGCCGAGATCCTCGACCCGGCGGGCGAGGTCGGCCCATGACCGGGCGCTCACCTCGGCGGGGGAGGAACACTGGATGTTGAACCGGAACGGCCGTTTGTACGGCCCGCCGGAGACCTCGGTCACCGCAGCCACTCCTCACTCACCGGGGCATCTCCAGGATGGGACACCTCGAGGACGGGACACCTCGAGGACGGGCACTCGCCGGTGACATCCTCGAGGACGAGGCGGGTACCAAGATAGCCCGTCGGGCGACCGGCGACCGCCGTTGACCGTCCCCGGCGCGACCCGGCCGGTGCCTGACCATCACCCGGCCCGGCCCGACCGATACCTGGCCGTCACCGGCCCGACCCGACCGGCGCCGCGACCGCAGGTACTCGCCGGCCGCCCGTGCCTGCTCCGGGGTCGGCGACGGCTCGCGCAGCGCCTGGACGGCGGCACGGCGCGCCTCCCCGGTCAGCCGGTCGACGTAGAGGATCCCGTCGAGATGGTCGACCTCGTGCTGGAAGCAGCGCGCAAGCAGGCCCTCACCGGCGTACTCGACCGGCTGCCCCGTAACGTCCACCCCACGGACCCGCGCGGCCAGCGCCCGCGTGGTCGGGAAGTGCAGCCCCGGGACGGACAGGCATCCCTCCGGGCCGTGCTGCTGGGTCCCGCCGGGCTGCCGGGCCTCCCCAGGCTGCCCCGGGTCCGGGCCGAGTTCCAGCACCGGGTTCACCACCACCCGTGGCACCCGTGGCACCGACTCGTCACGCGGGTCGTAGTCGACGTCGAAGACGAACAGGCGCAGCCCGACCCCGATCTGCGGGGCGGCGAGCCCCACCCCGGGCGCGTCGTACATGGTGTCGATCATATCGGTGACCAGCCGACCGAGTGCAGTGCCGAACTCCGTGACCAGCGTGGTCGGAGTGCGCAGAACGGGATCACCAACAGTGCGGATAGGGAGCACGGTCATGCGGGATACTGTGCCACGTGAATCGTGAAGGACACCTGGATCGTGAAGGACAGTCGGACGGATCGTGACGGCCGGCGTGGCGATCCGTCCGCCGCCGGGATCGCCGCGTTGCGCGCCCGCGGGGAGCGGGTCACCCCAGCCCGCCGGGCGGTGCTCCAGGTGCTCGCCGACACGAGCGAGCACCTGTCCGTCGACGACGTCTTCGCCCGGGCGGAGACGATCGTCCCGGGCCTGCACCGCACCACCGTCTATCGCGCGGTGGAGACCCTCGGCGACCTCGGCCTGGTCACCCACGTCCACCCCGACCACGGGCCGGCCGTCTACCATCTGGCGGCGGCCCTCACCGGCGGCGCCCACCTGCACGTCCGGTGCCGCTCCTGCGGCACGATCCTCGACGTGCCCGCGGACCTGCTCGACGACGTCGCGCGCCGGCTCGCCACCACCGTCGGGTTCACCCTGCAGCCCGACCACGCCGCCCTTGCCGGCCGGTGCCGCGCCTGTTCGGCGAGGGCCCCGTCCGTAGACGGGGACCTCGCACCCGCGTGACGAGGGCCCGCGGGCGGCGCGGCGAGAGCCTCGCACCGGCGTAATCTCGCAGGTACCGACTATCGCGAGGAGGCCGCGGGGATGCCGCCGGAGCAGGGCCCGGTCGTGCTGGGCATCGAGACGTCCTGCGACGAGACCGGGGTGGGGCTCGTCCGGAACGGCACGCTGCTGGGCGAGGCCCTGTCGACGAGCATGGACCAGCACGCCCGCTACGGCGGAGTGGTCCCCGAGATCGCCGCCCGGGCCCACGTGCAGGCGCTGGTGCCCTGCGTGCGCGCGGCGCTGTCTTCGGCGGGGCTGTCCGCGGCGGACATCGGCGCCGTCGCAGTCACCGCCGGCCCCGGCCTCGCCACCGCCCTGCACGTCGGGGTGGCCGCGGCGAAGGCGTACGCCACGGCGCTCGACGTTCCCCTCTACGGCGTGCACCATCTCGCCGGTCACCTCGCCGCGGACCTCGTCGACGGCGAACCGCTGCCCGATCCCCTCATCGCCCTGATCGTCTCCGGCGGGCACACGTCGCTACTGCGGGTGGGGGACCTCGCCCGCGACCCGATCATCCACCTCGGCGACACGCTTGACGACGCGGCCGGAGAGTGCTTCGACAAGGTCGCCCGGGTGCTCGGCCTGCCCTATCCGGGCGGTCCCGCGGTCGACCGGGCCGCGGTCGGCCACGATGCGACGGCGCTGGCCTTCCCCCGGCCGCTGACCGGCCGGGCGGACGCGCCCTACACCTTCTCGTTCTCGGGACTGAAGACCGCCGTCGCCCGGTGGGTCGAGTCGCATCCCGACTCCCCCATACCGGCCGGCGATGTGATCGCTTCCTTCCAGGAGGCGGTCGTCGACGTGCTCACCGCCAAGGCGGTCCGTGCCTGCCTCGACCACGGGATCGGTGACCTGCTCATCGTCGGCGGGGTCGCGGCGAACAGCCGACTGCGGGCGCTGGCGGCCAGCCGCTGCGAGCAGACCGGCCTGCGGCTGCGGATACCGGCCCGTCGGCGGTGCACGGACAACGGCGTGATGATCGCGGCGTTGGGTGACCTGCTCGTCCGCGCCGGCGCCGAGCCCTCCCCCACCGAGCTCACCGCCAGGCCGGGCGCGTTCCTCGAACGGGCCCAGCTCGGCGTCGCGCTGCCGGCCCTGCATGCCGCGTGAGCACCGACGGGCCCCTCGAACGGGAGAAGCGCGACGATGCACCTCGGGCATGAGGAGTTCCAGAGAAGCGGCGGGCGGGCCGTCGCGGGACCAGCCGGTGCGGGGCCAGCCGGTGCGGGGCCAGCCGGTGCGGGGCGGGCGCCGCGGATCGGGGTCGGCGGCCCGGTGGGCAGCGGTAAGACGGCCCTGGTCGCCGCGCTGTGCCGGGCCCTGTCGTCGAGCCTGCGCATCGGGGTGGTGACGAACGACATCTACACCACCGAGGACGCCGACTTCCTGCGCCGGGCCGGCGTGCTCGATCCCGAACGGATCCGCGCGGTCGAGACCGGCTGCTGCCCGCACACCGCGATTCGCGACGACATCACCGCGAACCTGGACATGGTCGAGGACCTGGAGGCCGACACCGGCCCCCTGGACCTGGTCCTCGTCGAGTCCGGTGGCGACAATCTCACCGCGACGTTCAGCTACGGGCTGGTCGACCGGCAGATCTTCGTCGTCGACGTCGCCGGGGGGCGACAAGGTGCCCCGCAAGGGCGAGCCGGGGGTGACCGGCAGCGACCTGCTGGTCATCAACAAGACCGATCTGGCTCCCCTGGTGGGCGCCGACCTCGACGTCATGGCCCGGGCCGCGGCCGCGGCCCGCGGTGCCCGTCCGGTGGTGTTCACCTCGCTCACCGCCGACCCCACGGCCGCGGACGTGACCTCCTGGGTACGGGCCCAGCTCGCCGAACTGTCCCCGCGCGGCGGTTCCTACAATGCGTCCAATACGTCGCAACCTTAAAGAGGACGTGAGAGCGTCGTGGCGGTGGGGGGTTTCATGGCGGTGGGGGGTTCCAGGGG